>JAKIUO010000110.1 GCA_021647535.1 Hyphomicrobiaceae bacterium | reverse complement strand
TTGGTGAGCAACCGATTTTTCGGCAAAAAGTCTTCATGACATGCCTTATGCGAGATGTCACGCTTGTATTTTGGCAAATTAGACTATACTGACTGAAAAAAGCTGTTCAACCCCTGTTAATAATGGTTCTGATGACAATTTCCCCCGAAATATTACCTGTTCTGGAGCGCATTGCCAGCGCATTGGAGCGCGCACATCCCGTCGCAACTGACCACGCCAAAATCGGTGAGGCTAGCGGCTATAGCTGGTCACCAGAAACCAACAGTTTTTCTGCCATTAAACAGATCAACGCCGTTGATCTGGATTTATTGCAAGCCATTGAAACACAAAAATCTTTACTGCTTGCCAATAGCACGCAATTTGCGCAAGGGTTTGGAGCGAACAATGTTCTGTTGTGGGGCACCAGAGGCATGGGTAAAAGCTCTCTTATCAAGGCGGTTCACAAGAAATTGGTGGTGGACGGGTTTGATCTCAAACTCATAGAAATTCACCGCGAGGACATCAAAACCTTGCCGCAATGCCTGCAACATCTGCGCGCCAGCCCTCATCAAATCATCCTCTATTGCGACGATCTGTCTTTTGAAGGCGAGGACGCCAGCTATAAATCTTTGAAAGCCGTGCTTGAAGGTGGCCTGTTGGGGCGCCCGGAAAATGTGCTTTTTTACGCGACATCAAACCGGCGTCACCTGATGCCGCGCGACATGATCGAAAATGAACGATCGACAGCCATTAACCCTGCCGAAGCCGTCGAGGAAAAAATATCCCTGTCTGATCGCTTTGGACTGTGGATCGGCTTTCACAATTGTTCGCAAGCTAACTATCTCAACATGATCGCCAAATATGTCGAACATTATGGTTTGACGCTGGCGCGCCAACAATTGGATGCCGAAGCGATTGAATGGGCTGCAACAAGAGGTGCGCGCTCTGGCCGTGTCGCTTCGCAATTCATTCAGGACCTTGCCGGTCGCCAGAAGGTAAAACTCAAAAGCCACTAAAAAACGGCTCGAAGGATCTTCGAGCCGTTTGCTTCATTCAAAAATGTATCGCCTACCTGCATCAGGAACCGGCCATATATTTAAGGGGGTCAACCGGTTTTGATCCCTTGCGCAGCTCGAAATGAACCTGTGGCTGAGCAACAGAACCGCTCGCTCCGGCTCTTGCAACTACCTGACCACGCTTGATCTTATCGCCGCGCTTAACCAGCAGCTTGCCATTATGAGCATAGGCGCTGACCCAGTTATTGGCGTGACGGATCAGAACCAGCTTGCCATATCCCTTCAATTCACTGCCTGCATAGGCCACAACGCCCTCTGCAGCTGCCTTCACCCTTGTACCACTTGGTACAGCCAGATTGATGCCATCATTATTGGTGCCATCTGGGCGTGGCCCAAATTTACCAATGATACGACCACGAACAGGCCATCTAAAGGCGGCAAGACCTTTCGCTTTACGAGGCGAAGGGGATTTTCTTGATGCCGTACGTGTTTTCCTGCTGGTTTTCGAAACGGAAGTTATTTTTCTTTTGGTTACGCCCGTTGATTTTTTCTGGCCAAGCGAAATGGTCCGGGTTTTAACCTTGCGCACTTTGAGATCCTGAGCACGATTATCCACAACAGATCTCCGCGATGACTTTACGCGCCCGATATGTTGCCGTCCAAGACTGGCAACCCTCTTCTTGCGGGGCAAGGCTTTGCGGACCGTTGGCAAGATCAACACTTCGCCAGCCCGAATACTTCCCGGTTCAGTAATACCGTTAATATCGGCAAGCTGTGACGAACTCACACCTAGTTTACGAGCAATGGCCTGAAAATTTTCACCAGGACGCACTGTATAAGTTCCACTTGAAGCCGCAGCGATCAGCCTGCCTTTTGTGGACGTAGCGCGACGGGCCACCACACGAGCGCCTGCTGTCTTGGGCAGCATGATCTGCTGACCAACTGAAAGACTTGAATCAGAGAGATTGTTGAGCTCCATGAGTTTCATCACAGAAACATTATGCCTGCGACCAATAGAATAAAGCGTATCGCCCGGTGCAACATTTATGGAGCCATCGGGGCTCACCGCCCTTGCAACCCGTCGCTCATTCATAACAGGAGTCCGTCTGGTGACGGCACGCCTGGCAACCTGGCGTCGTGCTGGACGGGCACTGTTGGCATTGTAATTATAACCGTTTGGTTCCGATGGCAGGAAAGATCGTCTGGCCTCAGCAATGGGTTTCATTGGAGCGCGCTGGAGGCTGTTCGCCCCCGTATTCGCCTCGTCGCCATATGCGTTATCATTACCATATGAATTATTTTCCACAGGCTGAGCGCTATTATCAATCACCCGATAACGTGCGGCTCGCACTTCTGGAGCCGCCGTCTGGGGTGGCAGATAGGAACTGCGCGCATTCAGATTGCCTGGAAGAGACGTTGCATCATCAGAATTGCCAAAACCTGCCAGCCCACTGCTCGCAGGACGGCTATCGCGATAGGACGGTGCGCCCATATCCTGCCCCAGGCGGGTGCCGCTCGACAATGATGATGTTGAATTGGCCTGATCATTGGTGTTCGCAAGTCCGAACATTGGGAAATCAAATCTTGAAACAGTGCTAGAGCACGATGCAAGAAACATTGATCCCACCATGAGAGAAACCACAGGAAGAACTTTAATTTTTACTAACTCTTTAAGCATGAGACAGCCCATATTACTCACCTATACCGAGTTAAAGTTTATGCTGTTAATTGTTAACTTCAGGTTAACGCGAAAAATCATCCACAATTATTCAAAAATTGTTATGGCGATTAAGGACACAAACTAGATTTTGCATATGGCGTGGTGGGGGCGCAAATGGGGCCATTCTGTGCAAAAGATTAAATTTTATTAATAGATGTCATACCAGCTCGCATAAATATTGACCGTTGGCATGGGATCATAGGGGTTCATATGGCAGATACGCAATGTGCCGCTCGATACCGGTATCTTGCAAGAACTGTGTGCCTGTCAGATGTCCCCCTATGCCCCACCCTGCGGGCCGAAAGCTTAGGCCTGTCAGTAGCGTTGCCCGTTTTTATGGGTCCAGTACCACCGGACAACGGGCGTCTCCCTGACAGACCTAAGCTTCTCGGTGACAACGGTCAATATTTATGCGAGCTGGTATTATTCGTTTTCCCTGCACTTGCAGGGATAGAAGGAGCTTCGATGCAATTGCCACGGATGCGCAAAGAGATCACGTCTGCGCCCTTTGAAGATCTGGCGCGCAAAATGATATAGCGTCCCCGTATGATTGTACGAGCAATAGCGGTCTTCCATTTGTGTCGGTTGCGTCCCTTGTGGCGACGGGTGACATTTTTATACTGGAACAACAGATCACCCGTTTTCCCCTTGTCGATAACGTTAAAAATGGTCATGACATTGTCACCATAACAGCTCTGAATTTTTACCGATGGACCCCAACGGTTTTCCCGGGCAAAAAGTTTTGCGCTCCCCCTGTGGCCCCATTCTCTATTATATTTTTTGATGCCACGGCGTACTGATCGGTTATATTGGCGGTTTTTTTCCAGATGAGGCCCAGGGGGGGGATTGATGGAAGTGGTTTCGCGGCTAGTGAGGGGGGCCCCATTCTCTTGAAAGGTGGAGCGCAACGCAGGTTTCTGTGGTGCGGGTTGGGCCAGATCTTGTTTGGGTTTGTTTCCTTGCTGTGAGGAACGCCCATATTCTGTTGGGCGGCGTGGCGCGTGCGCAGGCGGCTGCTTGCCCTCGTGGAGATCGCTGTAGTTTTTGAAATTGCCCACGTCCAATCCCCCGGCAAGGCTCAGAGGAGGCTTTGCCATTAATCCAGTCCCGATCAGGGCAATGAAAAGTGGTATTTGAATAGATACTGGCATAACTCAACCGTAGGTGACGCATTCAAGTCAATATATTGTGGTTTTTCAATCCAGTACAGGCTATTCGTCTTCAAATATGAATTCTATGAGTGGGCAACGCTGTTTATGGTTTAACGTTGGCGAGGAAAAACGGCAGACCAGGCAGAAGGAAATGCTGGTGAAATCAGCTTTCTTGTCGACAAGCAGGCAGGTTTGGCCCTACATCATGGTTTGTTTGACAGCACTAAAAGCCTGAATGATGACAGGTTCTGGATTTTCGCATGGATGATCGATCTATTCCTTTTGCCTTTAACACATGATAAAAGCGCCCCTATGAGCAAAAACCAACCTACCGCACTGGACAAAATACGCAATTTTTCCATTGTCGCCCATATTGACCATGGTAAATCCACTTTGGCCGACCGTCTCATTCAGGTGACCGGCGGCTTGTCGACGCGTGACATGAAGGCCCAGGTGCTCGACAATATGGATATTGAGCGCGAACGTGGCATCACCATCAAGGCGCAAACCGTGCGCCTCGACTATACAGCCGATGATGGCGAAACCTACCAGCTTAATCTTATCGATACGCCCGGCCATGTGGATTTCGCCTATGAGGTCAGCCGGTCGCTGGCGGCGGTCGAGGGCTCGCTGCTGGTGGTCGATGCCTCGCAAGGGGTTGAAGCGCAAACCCTGGCCAATGTCTACAAGGCCATCGAGAATGATCATGAAATCGTTCCTGTGCTCAACAAGATTGACCTGCCCGCCGCCGAACCTGCCCGCATCCGCCAGCAGATTGAGGACGTGATCGGCCTCGACGCTTCGGATGCCGTGGAAATTTCCGCCAAGACGGGGATTGGCATTGACAAGGTGCTGGAGGCGATCGTCACCCGCCTGCCTTCGCCAAAAGGGGATATTGATGCGCCGCTCAAAGCCATGCTGGTGGATAGCTGGTATGATGCTTATCTGGGCGTTGTCGTGTTGGTGCGGGTCATTGATGGCTTGCTCAAAAAGGGCCAGCGCATCAAGCTTATTTCAACCGATGCCAACTATTTGATCGATCGCGTCGGTGTTTTTCGCCCCAAGCAGGAGATGACCAATATTCTGGGGCCGGGAGAGATCGGCTTTTTTACCGCCGCCATCAAACAGGTTGCTGATACTCGCGTTGGCGATACAGTCACCGATGAAAAGAACCAGTGCAAAGAGGCGCTGCAGGGCTATGAACCGGCGCAATCGGTGGTGTTTTGTGGTCTGTTTCCGGTGGATAGCGCCGAGTTTGAAGATTTGCGTGACGCCATGGCCAAGCTGCGCCTGAACGATGCGAGCTTTGACTTTGAGATGGAAACTTCCGCCGCGCTGGGCTTTGGCTTTCGCTGCGGCTTCCTGGGGCTGTTGCATCTGGAGATCATTCGCGAGCGCCTTGAACGCGAATTTGATATTGACCTCATCACCACGGCGCCTTCGGTGATTTATCATATTCATTTGACCGATGACAGCATGGTTGAGCTGCACAATCCCGCCGATATGCCCGATGTGATGAAAATCGAGCGCATCGAAGAACCCTGGATCGAGGCTACCATTTTGGTGCCCGACGAATATCTGGGCGCAGTGCTCAAGCTTTGTCAAGATCGTCGGGGCCGCCAGAAAGACCTCACTTATGCGGGCGCTCGTGCCATGGTGGTCTATGAGCTGCCCTTGAACGAAGTGGTGTTTGATTTTTATGATCGCCTCAAAAGTCTGACGCGCGGCTATGCAAGCTTTGATTATAATCTCACCGGTTATGAAGAGGGCAAGCTTGTCAAAATGCAAATCCTCGTCAATGCTGAACCGGTTGATGCTCTCTCCATGGTTGTACATGCCGACCGCGCGCAGGCGAGGGGCCGTTCCATGTGCGCCAAACTCAAGGAGCTGATCCCGCGCCATCTGTTCAAAATTCCGGTGCAGGCAGCGATTGGCGGCAAAATCATCGCCAGAGAAACCATTGGCAGCATGGGCAAAGACGTGACGGCGAAATGCTATGGCGGCGATATCACCCGTAAGCGCAAACTGCTGGAAAAACAAAAAGCCGGTAAAAAGAAAATGCGCCAGTTCGGTAAAGTGGATATTCCCCAAGAGGCGTTCATCAAAGCGCTGAAAATGGATGATGACTAGGGGGCATTGCATTGCCGCCAAATGAAGGGCTCCGCCGCTCTGTGCGTTCTTTGGGCGAGCTCTTTGGAAACCCGTTTGTTAAGGGGGAATTGATGAATGCAGATGAAAAAATTGCAGAAGAATATCTGAAAAGCGTGTGGTAATTGTTTTGAGTAGAAGGGGCGCTTTTATGTGGGTTTTTGTTGTGCGTAAGGGGGCTTATTTAGTGAGCCAAGCCACTTCCTTGGGTTTTGCATTGTTACTTGTTGGCATGGCGGCAAGTCCATCTCTTTTGGCGCAGGAAAAGAATGAAGCGCGTTTTGAAGGGGAGCTTTCTGTAGAGTTTGAAAGTGACCACACTTTCAGATCAGATGATCCGAACGCTGAGATCACCGATAGTTTCCCGACCATCGGTTTGGGAGCAAGCTGGGTTTTCAACCATTATTTTTCAGTCAATGGTAGTTTTGTTACAGGAAAACTCGATAATTATTCTTTGACCCTTGATGGCCATAACATCGCTATGCTGCCGGGTATTGCCTGGCATTTGGGCTATTCTCATCAGGCCAAAGGAAAAACGGCAGGCGATCTGTCCGATGAAGATGCACTGGTTGTGGGGCTTTATGGCAGTCATGCTTTAAGTGATAAGCTGTCTCTCGAATGGGTCGGCGAATTTGCTTCGATCGAAGATGTCGGGGGTAGCCTCAATAATGTGATTTATTATACGCTTGGCGGCGTTGTTACTTTTGCGCAGAGAGATAATTTGGCCGTGGCTCATACCACTCGCGCATTTGATATTTCAGGTGAGAGTGATTTCGATGATACTTCAACGCAGATATCTGTCGGAGTGGAAGTCTATGATGGCTGGACGGTTGATGTCGGTTATACGATTGCCGAAGTTGCGAATGTCGAAAGCGAAACCGTAGGCGTTCTGCTGGCCAAGATTTTTGCATTCAACACCCCCGATTGATGATTTGTGCTAAACTGTTACTTTTATGTGAACAAGTATGCTCCTAAAATGCCTATAAATCAGCGGTTTTACGCCTTTTGATTTTGGTATTTTTCACTGAACTTGATATGAAACCATCAGGTTTAGACAACTTATTTGATAAATATTAGATATTTGTTGGTATTATCAAGAAGTATACGAACATTACTCTCTCATTGAGTGTGGTTCTTGTGGTTTTGTTGTCTGATAAAATAGGGAGAAAGTAATGAAAAGTCTTGGAGGTTTTATCGCAGCTGTTTTTTTGGGGTTTGGTGTGTTGGCAATGAGTAGTACCGCGCAGGCCTATTGTAATGTGAAGGGCCATGCGCTGTTGAATTCCGGTTCAACTGTTCACAGGCATAAAGTCAATATCAATTATCGCAGGCGTTTTGGCAGGCGTTATGGTCGTCGCATCTCCTCATTTGTGCGTTCTGGTTCCTATGCAACACGGAGCTCCCTGAGACAGCGACACGTAAAAAAACGTCGTAGCTGGTGGTAAATCGATCGACATTATTGTCTCAATCCTTCTTCAATAAGTGCTCATAACGCTGGTCGGTCAGAGTGTTGAGGAAGGCGACGAGGGCGTCTATTTAAGGGCCGGGGCGTAGGTTCAGCTCTTTCAGGCAAAGTGTGCTTCGGGCTTCAGTCTTTATCTTCCGAAAATATGAAGACAAGGTCCGGGTCAACATGATAGGCGGTGCGACTGCCAATACGCGGCAGGTAGCGGCCGGGACATTGGGCATGGAACGTAATTTTTGAGCCATTTTCAAGTCCGGGGCGACGCAGGTGAATATGGCTGGCAATGCCGAGATAGTGGGACGACACGACTTCTGCCGTGGGGGCGTTGCTTTCGGCCTCATTTTCGCTTAGTGGCCGCACGCCTTCCGGGCGGATGAATACGCAGGCTTTTGAACCTTCTTTCAAGTTGCCCGCATTAAAGCGCCCCAGCGGGGTGCTGACGTGGCCGTCGCTGACCGTCTCGCAAAACTGGTTGGCGTGGCCAAAAAGCGAAGCGATAAAGGCGCTTTTGGGCTTCATATAGATTTCATCTGGTTTGCCGCTCTGCACAATGCGGCCCTTGTTCATGATCTTGATGCGGTCGGCCATGAACATGGCTTCCTCGCTGTCATGGGTGACCATGATAGCGCTGGCCCCGGCCTCCTTGATGAGCTTGGCCGTTTCCTCGCGCATCTCAATACGCCTGGCTGCATCAAGCGCCGAAAAGGGTTCGTCAAGCAAAAGGACTTGCGGGTTGGGAGCGAGCGCCCGCAGCAAGGCGACCCGTTGTTGTTCGCCGCCCGACAAGGTGCCGGGATAACCATCAGCCAGACGGGTCAGGCCAAAACGCGCCAGCATATTGGTCACCCAGACGGTGCGCCCGCGATCCTTTGCCCCCCGACCTTTATTATTGAGACCAAAGCAGATATTTTCCATGACCGTGAGATGGGGGAACAACGCATAATCTTGAAACATCATACCAATGCCGCGTTGCTCGGGCGGCGTATGCAAGCCCGCCTCCGCATCGGCAATGGTTTCATCGTCAAGGCTGATTGAGCCCTTTTGCAAATGCTCCAGACCCATGGCGAGGCGCAGCAAGGTGGTCTTGCCACAACCCGATGGTCCGAGCAGGCAGACAAACTCTCCCCGTTTGAGCTTGAGCGAGACGTCGCGTAAGACCGGGTGGTGGTCGTAAGAATGAGCGATGTTTTTAAATTCAAGTGCGGTCATTTTTGTTTGCCTCTGACTTGCGTTGCAAGTGGGCTGCCGCCCACACCCGCTTGGGAGGAGACCTCCCAAACCCACCCTTTTTTATTATCTATTGATTGAAGAGAGGGGGAGGTCGGGATTTCAAACGGTATGGACTGGAGATGAACTAGCGCCGCAAATAAACTGTCATCCCAGCGGACGCTGGGATCCATACGCTGTAGCGTTTGAGTTTTTGTCGGGTCCGTGAAAATATTTGCGAGGGTTCGGCGTATGGATCCCGGCCTCCGCCGGGATGACACGCGTGGGAGATATGAGGTTGATTGGATATCAGCCCTTAAGCTCAAAAACACACTCTCGACAAATGCCCCCTCACAATAAAAATCAAAAAAGGGTGGGTCTGGGAGGTCTCCTCCCAGGCGGGTGTGGGCGGCAGCCCATTCGCGATAGCGAGAAAAGCCGGTCATTTACTTCCCCCCCTTGCCATTAGCAGAAATCGCCTTGCTCAACAAAATCACCGGCAAGATCCCGGCCAGCACGATGGCCAGTGACCCGAGCGCGGCTTCTTCGAACAGCTCGTCGCTGGCATATTGGTGGGCATTTGTTGCCAGCGTCTCAAAGTTAAAGGGCCGCAGCAACATGGTCATGGGCAGTTCTTTCATGCTGTCGACAAAAACGATGAGGGCGGCGGTCAGCAGTGAGCCGCGCAGCAGCGGCAGATGGATGCGTTTGAGGGTTTGAAAACGGTTGGCCCCGAGCGAGCGCGCCGCGCCTTCCATATTAGGAGTGATGCGCCCCAGGCCGCTTTCGACTGAGCCGTGCGACAGGGCCATGAAGCGGGTGGTGTAGCCATAGACAAGGGCGAACATGGTGCCGGAAAACAAAAGGCCAACCGGTGCGCCCCACAAGGATTTGCTCATGATATTGAGGCTGTGATCGAGTTGCGAGAGCGGGTATAAAATACCAACGGCGAGCACGGAACCTGGCACCGCATAACCGATACTGGCGATACGGCTGGTTGTTTTCATCAGCTTTGTGCCAGAGAGCCGCACCCCATAGGCCAGCAGCAGGCCAAGCGTGACAGAGACGATGGCAACAGTGGTTGAAAGCAACAGGGAATGCCAGGCGTGGGTGAGAAAACCAGCTTCAAAACTTTCGTCAAAAAAGCGCACGGCATCGATTGACAGCTTGGTTGCGGGCAGCACAAAGCCCAGCAGAACTGGCAATAAACAGGCAAAAAAGGCAATGGCGGCCT
>JAKIUO010000109.1 GCA_021647535.1 Hyphomicrobiaceae bacterium | reverse complement strand
GGCCAAGACGCTTCAGCACTTCTTCAGCGCAGCCTGTCATGCGCTCATGCTCTTCATCGGCTTTGTCCGGGTGGACAATCGATACCATTTCAACCTTGGAAAACTGATGCTGGCGGATCATGCCTCTGGTGTCTCGCCCTGCCGACCCGGCTTCCGAACGAAAACACGGGGTATGGGCCGTCAAGCGCATCGGCAATTCAGCCTCGTCAATGATCTGCTCCCGCACCAGGTTAGTCAAAGAAACTTCAGCCGTCGGGATCAGCCAATAGCCGTTTTCGGTGCGAAACAGATCTTCGGCAAATTTGGGCAGTTGCGCTGTACCAAATACCGCTTCATCGCGCACCAGATAAGGCACAACATGCTCGGTATAACCGTGCTCACCTGTTTGCAAGTCGAGCATAAATGCCGCCAGTGCGCGTTCCAGACGGGCCAGTGCGCCGCGCAACACAACAAAGCGCGACCCCGACATTTTGGCGGCCGCGTCAAAATCCATCAGCCGCAGATCTTCACCCAGTTCAAAATGCTGTTTGGGCTCAAAGTCAAAAGAGGGAATTTCTCCCTCACTGCGCACCAGCTGATTATCTTCTTCGCTGGTGCCCTTGGGGACATCCTTGAAGGGAATATTGGGGATTGACGACAGAAAATAGGTAATTTCTTCGGTCAGGCGACGTTCGCTTTCCTCACCCTTTTTGAGGGCGTCCTTGAGATCGGCAACCTCATCGATCAGCTTTTGCGCCAACTTGTCATCGCCTGCCCCCTTGGCTTTGCCGATCTGTTTGGCGGAAGCATTGCGCTTGCTTTGCGCCTCTTGCAACTCAGCAACGACTTTGCGGCGCTCAAAATCCAGCGCAACAATTTCCCTGGCATGAGGTTCAAGTCCGCGCAAGGCCAGACCGGCGTCAAATTCTTCCGGATTTTTGCGTATCCATTTAATATCGAACAAGGGGCATCTCACTTGTTATTGGTCAGATTGACATTCGGAGCACGATTCTTTCGTGACCGGTTCCGGGCATTGATAGTCTGAACTGAAGATTGCAGCAAGAGAACTGACCCGGCAAACGGATCAGTCGTCGTCATCTTCGGGGTCATCGTCACGCTCTGCCTGCTTTTTTTCCACAAGCTGCACGGAAAGAATGGACAGCTCGTAAAGCAGCAAGGTGGGGATGGCCAGCCCGGTCTGGGTGATGAGATCAGGGGGCGTCAAAAAGGCCGCCATGACAAAAACGCCAATCACCGCATATTTACGCTTTTCGCGCAAGCCATTGGCGGTAACAACACCCGCCCGCCCCAGCAAAGTGAGAATGACCGGTAGCTGAAAAGCCGCGCCAAATGCCAGAATGAGCAGCATGACAAAGCTGAGATATTCACTGACCTTGAACTGATCCTCAATGATCGCCTTGCCCGTTGCCGGGTCCTTTGGACCATTTTCGGCCAGCATGAGAAAAAACTTCATGGCCAGAGGCATAATAAAGAAATAAACCAGCGCCGCCCCCAGAATGAACAGTACGGGAGTTGCAATGAGATAGGGTATAAACGCCTTGCGCTCATTTTTATAAAGGCCAGGCGCTACAAACATATAGATCTGGCTGGCAATCACCGGAAAAGCCAGAAACATGGCACCAAACAGGCCAATTTTTAGCTGAGTGAAAAAATATTCTGGTGGCGATGTCATGATCATCTGCAACTTGCCATAGCCACCGGCAGCAATGGCGACCGGTTGCAGCAAGATAAAGAAAATATCATCGGAAAAATAAAAACAGATGGCAAAACCGATCGCAATGCCACCAATCGCCCACATCAGACGTTGACGCAGTTCAATCAGATGGGCAATGAGGGGCGCTTTGCTGTCGTCAACACGGTCCAGTTCACCTTGAATGTCGCTCACAGATCAGGTTCCACTCTTTTTCACGGGGGGCGCATCGCTATCAGCTACGTCTGCCAGCGCTTCGACTTTTTTTGTTTTTTCGGATTTTTTAGGCTTGGCAGGAGCAGCAAGCCCCGCTACGCCGCTTTCGCGCAAGGCTTTTTCTGTCGCGGTTTCGTTTGTATTTATGTCTTGGTTTTCCGCTTTATCACCATCAGTCTCTTTGCCATCAGCCTTTTCCTTATCGAGAATTTTTTGGTTGTGTTCCTCAAAATCTATGAGGTCTTCCTCCCCAAAAGGATCATCATCCAGATCTTCGCTAACGCCTGCAATGCTCTCTTGAATGTCCTCCATAGGTTCCTTGATGGCATCATCAACCTGGGCACGAAAATCATCGGCCACACGCTTTACCTGACCAATATAGCGTCCAACAGTACGCAGTAATTTGGGCAGCTCTTCAGGCCCCACCACAAGAATGACGAGGACTGCCAGCAGTAATATTTCGCTCAGACCGATACCAATATCAAACATGAAAATCCCTGTGGATCATAAGAAAGCACGCCTAAAAAGACGCACAAGCACCAGATTAACCGGCCTTGCTTTCTTCTTTACTGCTTTTGGTTGCGGCTTTGGCTTCATGTTCTATGGTGTGAACAGATTTGTCTGATGCTTCTTCTTCCACATCATCTGCCATCCCCTTTTTGAAGCTCTTAATGCCTTTGGCAACATCACCCATCAAATCTGATATTTTGCCGCGTCCAAACAGCAATACCAAGAGAAGTACGACGAGTAATATTTGTGGCCATCCGACTGCCATGCCCTGATCTCCTTACGTAAGGGCCTTTGGAGTTCCAAAGACCTTAAAAAACATATTTCTAGCAGCTAATATTGCAAATACCATGGCGCGGGGCAAGCTTGGCTGTAAAAAAGCCTAAACGCTTCTATTTTCCGCTGTTTTCGCTGGTATTTTCACTGTAAAAACCTTCCTCAAGCGGTAGCTCGTCCTGCGCGAGCTCTGCGCCATCATCTGGTAAAGGCACCTGAAACTCGGGCGGCAGGTTGATATCGAGCAGTCCAGCCCCCTTTAATTCAGTAAGTCCGGGCAGCTCCTTGATGGTGTCAAAGCCAAAATGCTCCAGAAATTGACTGCTGGTGCCATAGGTTATGGGGCGTCCTGGCACCATGCGCCGCCCTCTTGGCCGCACCCAGCCCGTTTCCATCAACACATCAAGCGTGCCCTTTGAGGTGGCAACGCCGCGAATTTCTTCTATCTCAGCTCTCGTTGTGGGCTGATGATAAGCAATGATTGCCAGTGTCTCCAATGCGGCTCGCGACAGCTTGCGTGGCACCACTTTGTGACGCTCCAGCAGGCCAGACAGGTCAATGGCCGTGCGAAACGCCCATTTCCCAGCGGTTTTGACAAGATGAACGCCATGACCTTCAAAATGGACCTGCAACACCTCAAGATCGACGACGATCCCCTCATCAAACTCGGGCTCAAGCTCAAGACAGGCCCGCAATGTACGCAGATCCAGCGGCTCGGTGGCGGCGAACAGCAAGGCTTCAAGCTGACGCTGCCGTGTGCTTATGGTCGGGTTCTCTGTCATTTCTCGCCCTCTTTGCGGCGTACATACAAAGGATTAAAAGCGCTGTCCTGGCGCAATTCGACAACCCCTTCACGGGCCATTTCCAGTGAGGCCCCAAAGGCTGCAGCCAAAACAGTTTTGCGCTCTTCCGGGTCATCCAGAAAGCCCGCCAGCAAGGCATCAATCGGTGCCCATTGGCAGTCAAAACCAATTATTTTTTCCAATTGAGCCCGCGCGCGCTTCAGCGACCACACTTTGCGGCGCTCGCGCCCCGGCCTGATAACAGATACGACCTTGCGCAAACGACCAGAGGCATAGGCCGATAGCAAATCATAAATATTCGCCGTGTAAACACTCTCTCGCAATACGGTTATGCCCTCGGGTTGACCGCGCGGAAAAAAATCCACATGAAGCTGGCGTCCTTCCATCAGGATCTCAGCTGCGCCCCGCATGGCTTCAAGCCGCTTCAGGCGAAAAGCCAGTCTGGCCGCAAGGTCTGCCCCAGTCGGCTCTTCGTCATCTGAAGGTTCATCTGGAAGTAGCAAGCGAGATTTCAGATAGGTCAGCCAGGCGGCCATAACAAGATAGTCGGCAGCAATATCAAGACGCAGAGACCGGGCTTCTTTGATGAAAGACAGATATTGTTCGGCCAGATAAAGAATAGAAATATGGGTTAAATCGAGCTTGTGGGTACGCACCAGCGCCAACATCAAATCGAGCGGCCCTTCAAAGCCGTCCACATCGACTATAAAGCCTTTGTCGTCCGGGTCGGTTCGCTCAGTCCCCGGCTCTTCCCAGTCTTCATCGCCGTTTTCACCCTGCGTCATGACGAAAGTCTGGCCAACAGCGACTGGGCCTGTTGCTCATCAAAAGGCGCAGGGGGGGAGAGCAATCCCATGGCGTGATCAAAACGCTGCCTGGCCCTGCCTTCCAGCGCAGGCACGGATTGGGCCACATCAACCATCTGTTCGAACACGCCCTTGCAATAAAGCGCCACATCACAACCAGCGGCAACCACATCACGGCCACGCTCACCAATGGTGCCTTCCAGCGCTTCCATACTAAGATCATCGCTCATCAACAATCCATCAAAGCCAATATAGTCCCTGATGACTTCGCTGATGATGGTCTTGGATACGCTGACATTATGAACAGGGTCGAGATCAGTCATCAACAGATGCCCGGTCATGGCCAAAGGCAAATTATTGAGAGCTTTGAAGGTGGTAAAGTCCGTTTCTTCCAGATCTTTGCGCGCCGCATTAATGGTCGGCAAATTGACATGGCTGTCATCTGTGGCCCGCCCATGCCCTGGAATATGCTTGATCACCGGCAAGACACCGCCCAGTAAATTCCCCTTGGCTACCGAACGTCCCAGATCAATAATGGCTTTAATGTCAGTGGATAAAGCCCGGTCGCCGATAATATCATGGGCACCTGCAACAGGTATATCAAGAAGCGGTACGCAATTGACATTAACGCCGACATCAACAAGTTCCGCCGCCATCATCTGGTAAACCAGCACCGCCGCCAGTCTGGCCGCTGCCGGATCTTGCTCGTAGAGTTCGCCATATCTGGCCCCGGCGGGCCATTTTTTCCAGTGAGGCGCGCGCATACGCTGGATGCGTCCACCTTCCTGGTCAATCAGCACCATTTGATGGCTTGAACCAACGGCCTCGATATAATCATCGATCAGGCGTCGAAGCTGGTCCCGGTCCTCGATATTGCGATCAAAAAGAATAAGACCGCAAGGTTGCTGGTCCTTTACGAAGGCTTTTTCTTGCGCAGCCAATAGCGGACCGGCAACCCCGGTTATGAAAGCTTTAAAAGTCATATCTGGGCTGATAGCCTGAATAGGGTTGCGTGGTCAATGCCATTGGCAAGAAAGTCCTCTGCAGAAAAAGCGTACCTGTCACGTACCAGAACCAGACAGCTGCCCTAACTATGGGCCTGTCTGATGCTGACACCAAGACAATGCCCTATTGGCGACGGACAAAACATCCTGGATGCCCGGCCTGTTTCAGATTTGCACAAAGGTCAACAGCAGCTGTTTTTCCATTCACTGGCCCAACGCGCAACCTATACCAGATACCTTTAGAGCCAAGATCGGCCCGTTGAATATCCGGGGCAAATTCACCAAGTAGTGAGGGGTATTTTTGTTGCATGTCCGCAAAGGCCGCCAGAGCGCTGGTCTGGCTGCTACGAGCTGTGACCTGAACAACAAATGGTGTGCCAATATCCCCAGAAATAGCAGTTGATCGCGAGACCCTCTTGATGACAGGTGTCACGGGTGCTGCGACCTTGGTTCTCCGCCTGGCTTGTGGCTGCAGGGAAACCACTTTGACCCTTGGAGACGACTTCAGTGCATTTTGGCCTATAGCCCGCATACTGTCTGGCCGTCTGATTGGTTTCATTCGTCTGACCTGACTTCCAGATCCACCTGGAATGCCAGATAAAGTCTCGGCGATAATGCCCGATGAAGGTCGGTTATTGGCGTTTACATTTACGGGTCGGCTCCCGGCAGCGGCCATAATCGTTCCATCAGGTCGCACAATAAGTGTTTTTACCCGTCTTGGCGCATTGCTGCCTATAGAAATGGAACGTGATTTACTCCCATTATTAGGCATCATACCGGTACGGGCACCGCTGATTGTACCAAGAGCTGAATTGGTTTTTCGTACAATATTCTTGGCAACTCCACCAGCGGATGCACTCCTTGAATCGCCACCGTTCAACCGGTTATGCACCGCTTTATTGATGCTCGCTCCAGCGTCTCCCAGATTCTGTTTGATTCTTTTCATCGGAGAGGAGGCCGCTTTTACGGTTGGAGCCTGCCCCGAGGCGGTTTCACCCCCAAACATGTCACCAAGTTTTCCTGTATAGGCAGCGCCTCCTCCCACAGCTAGCGCAGCCACAAAGGCACCTCCAAGGGCAATTTTCTTGAAACCGCCAGTGCTTGCTGGCAGCTCTTGAGCAATTTCAGAGGCAGGCTCTTGAGCTGGCGCTGGCGCTGGTACTGCCATTTGATCTTCATATGAATATTGAGGATGGCCAGCCTCTGGCACCATCGACGCACCAATAACCGGCGCTGGCTCATATTCCTGGCTTACATGTTCATGACTTACTGGCGGCTCTGGCGCATAGTGGCCTGTTGGTGGAGGAGCCACCGGCTCAGTAAACTGATGCTGAGCTATCTCTACAGGCGCAACGGTGCCCCTTGCTTCAACAGGAGCCTGAAACTGGGGTGCCGGTTCGCTGATCTGCGGGGCATATTGCGGGTTTATCTCAGCAGCGGGTTGCACATTACCCGACATTTCATCATCATACTGGTTTTGCAACTGGGCCAGTCTTTGTGAAATCTGTTCGCCTGTCCCGCCAAGCGCGGCTGGTTCTGCATAGTTTCCTGCAGGGGCCGCTGGCTGCTGCGCCTGGTGCGTCGGCATTCTTTGATCGCCCGCCGCATTCATGCTCGGTGGCACAGCCACTGCTGGCACCTCAGGCAGGATGGATTGCGCCATCTGTGGCTCTTGCGGATAATGATAATCATCAACAGGAAGATCAGCTGGCATATGAGCTGCTGGCTGCGCCGGAACGGGCACCTGTTCAGCATAAACGGGCTGGCCTGGAATGCTAGACACTTCATAAGATACCGGAGCCATCTGAGGGGGCGCAACTGGCTGTGGCGGAAGCGGGGCAACTGGCGGGGCATATTCGCTAGCAGGCAGCGGTTGTGGCGGCAACGGTGGTTGCAGGGCATCAGCCGGGTGCTGAGGTTGCGCAACTGGTGCGCCACTATGTGGGGGGTATTCAGACTTTGTCATTACCAGCTTCCTTAGCAGGGCTATTGTTGCCTATTGAAGTCCACCTATCTCATTTCGTTGAGGGGCTCCACTCCAAGTATTCCTAGCCCCGATGCAAGTGTTGTTCCTATTGCCTTAATCAGCATGGCACGCGCACCGGTTAGTTTTCTGTTATCTGTGTTGATAAATCTTAAATCTGGCTTTTCTATGCCTCTGTTCCATTGGGTATGAAGGTCAGCAGCCAAATCATAGAGATAAAAGGCAATCCGGTGTGGCTCGTGCGTTTTGGCCGCCTGTTCAACGATACGGGGATATTGTGCCAGCCGCTTGATCAAGGCCAATTCGCCTTCATCGGTTAACAAGGAAAGGTCCTCAGCCTGCGAATTTATTTTGTTCAACTCCATTTGCGGGAACGCGTCAGGGATTTTGCGATAAAGCACAGAATGGATACGCGCATGGGCATATTGCACATAAAAAACCGGATTGTCCTTTGACTGCTCCTGAACCTTGTCGAAATCAAAATCCAGAGACGCGTCATTTTTACGATGCAGCATGATGAAGCGCACCACATCCGGGCCAACCTCTTCGACCACTTCACGCAAGGTGATAAAAGTGCCCGACCGTTTTGACATCTTCACCGGCTTGCCGCCCCGCAACAACCGCACCAGCTGGCAGATTTTCACATCAAGCTCTGCCTCTCCTTCAGAAAAAGCCTTTACAGCTGCTTTCATTCGCTTGATATAACCAGCGTGATCCGCCCCCATGACGTCGATCATATGGTTAAAACCACGTTTGAACTTGTCGCCGTGATAAGCAATATCGGCAGCGAAATAGGTATGGCTGCCATCGGCCTTGGCCAGTGCCCGGTCGACATCATCACCAAAATTCGTGGCTTTGAACAAGGTCTGCTCGCGTGGGTCCCAGTCATCGGGCAGCTTGCCCTTGGGCGGCGGCAGCGTGCCTTCGTAAATCAGGCCCTTTTCGCGCATTTCAGCTATGGCCTGAGCAATCAGATTGGGGTCTCCCTGCTTCAGACTTCTTTCGGAGAAAAAACTGTCGAAACGGATATTAAGCGCCGCCAGATCTTCCCGGATCATCTCCATCATCGCCTCGATTGCCACATCACGAATGGTTTCCAGCCATTCGCTTTCCTCAGCCCCCTTGAACTGATCGCCATATTGATCGGCCAGCTTTTGCCCAACCGGTTTCAGATAGTCGCCAGGATAAAGCCCTTCTGGAATGTCGCCAATCTCCTCACCAAGCGCTTCGAGATAACGCAGATGAGCAGAGCGCGCCAGCACATCCACCTGTGCCCCGGCATCATTGATATAATATTCCCGGGTGACATCATAACCGGCAAACGACAACAGGCTGGCCAGCGCATCACCAAACACAGCCCCCCGGCAATGACCGACATGCATCGGACCGGTCGGATTGGCCGAGACAAATTCCACATTGACCTTTTGTCCCTGACCCATCGTGCTGACGCCATAGGGCCTCTTTTCATCAAGCGCTGCCTCCACAACTTTATGCCAGGAGGACGGCGTGATGGTGATATTGATAAAACCGGGTCCGGCAATTTCGGCCTTGTCGACTTCATCTTCCGCAAGCAACAGTTCAGTGATTTTTTGCGCTAGGTCACGCGGTTTCATTTTGGCAGGCTTCGCCAGCACCATAGCCGCATTTATAGCCATATCGCCATGCGAGGGGTCTCGTGGCGGCTCAACGGAAACGGCATCAAACAGATCCCCGTTGGGCAAAACGCCTTGCTCCAGCAAGGTTTCAAGAACGCCCAGCAAGCGCGTGCGAAAATGGGTATAGAGATTCATGGTAAAATGCGCCTGTTGAAAAAGAAAAGATCAGATTGTCTTCAAGGAACATCTGAACAACTCGCACCTAACGCAATTTCGGCGTGACGTCAAACAATGAGCGATGCAAAGAGAGGATATAGCGATCCGTCATACCCGCCACATAATCCTTGATTGAGACAGCACATTCCGCCTTCTTGCTTACCGCGCTCGTACAAAGCCACTCTTTTGGCAGCGCTTGCGGTTTCTTCAGGAAATAACGGACAATATCATCCGTAACAGCTTCAGCATCCGCCATGATCTCTCTGACATGCTCGTTTTGATAGACCCGTTCACGCAAAAAATCCTGCAGATCTTTAAAATGAGCAGAAAAACGTTCTGAAAAACAGGCGATCGTCCGCCCGGCTTTTCGTATATCATCGCTATTTTGCGGGGAGAGTTCGGCAAGACGGCGTGTCGTTTCTTCGCGCACATCGCCAATCATCAAGGTAATCAAACGCCGGTTCAGTTCAAACACCAAGCGCTCATCTACAATATCTTTGTGCTGATCTTTGATCTGTCCGATAACGTCCCAGACAAATGGTACATCCTGCAAATCATCGATACGGATCAAACCAGCCCGCAAGCCATCATCAATATCATGATTATTATAGGCAATATCATCAGAAATCGCCGCCACTTGCCCTTCCAGACTGGCATAGTGATGCAGGCGAAAACCATAGGTCTGCTCAAACCCACGCACTGTTTGCAACATTTCATCACTTGTGTTTTTGCGGATCATGGCACCGTTTTGCTCAAGCAAAGGCCCATTATGTTTGATCAGCCCCTCAAGAGTTTCAAAGCAAAGATTGAGGCCGTCAAAAGCTGGATAGCGCTGTTCCAACCCCGTCAGGATGCGCAAAGT
>JAKIUO010000108.1 GCA_021647535.1 Hyphomicrobiaceae bacterium | reverse complement strand
ACCGGGGTGACCCTGAAGCTGTGGGGTGGCGAAACTGATTCAGGCTGCTGCTCGGTTTCTGATGTTGAGGATGCTCGGCGTGTCGCCCAGCAGCTTGGTATTGATCACCATGTCTTCAACTTCGGTGACGACTTCGACAAGTTTGTGGTTGACCCCTATGTCGCTGACTATGCCGAGGGCAAGGTGCCAAACCCGTGTATCGAATGCAACCGCCACATCAAGTTCGACAAGCCCTTTCGCCGCGCTGACGCCTTGGGTTTCGACCTGATCGCCACTGGTCACCACGCACAAGTGATCGAGGCTGATGATGGAAGCCTTCGGGTCGGTCGTGGAGCCGATCCAACCAAAGATCAGAGCTATGTCTTGCACATGCTTGGGCAGGACCAGCTGCGACGGCTGCGGCTGCCTGTTGGCACCTTCCTCAAGGACCGGGTCCGAGAACTGGCGAGTGAGCTCGGCCTACGAACGGCCAACAAGCCGGATAGCCAGGATGTTTGTTTCATCGAACGAACACCAGGCCGAGGAGAAGCTGGCCGACGGGTTTTCTTGGGGGAGCGGATTCCCCTGCGACCGGCAACCATTGACGAAACGCCAGCCAAGGCAGAAATGCCGCGTACGCTTGCCAATCGACTTGCCCTTGGCAAAGCGCAGGCCGCTCTCAAAATTGTGCGGGAAGAAGAAGAGCTGGCCAAAGCCTATATTCTGGCTGCCGATACCGTTGTAGCGGTTGGCCGAAAAATTCTTGCCAAACCTGAAACGATAGATGAGGCCGCCTCGGCTCTCTATCAATTATCGGCCCGTTCGCACCGTGTCTACACAACCATTTGCCTCATTACCCCAGAAAACAAGGTGCGCAGCCGTCTGGTGGAAACCAAGGTCAAATTCATGCGGCTGACGCGCGAAGATATCAATGCCTACCTGGCGACGGGAGAATGGCGCGACAAGGCCGGAGGTTATGCCATTCAGGGGTTCGCCACCGCCTTTATTACAGGCATCAAAGGCTCTTACACCAATGTTGTCGGCCTGCCCTTGCGCGAAACGGTCAATCTCTTGCGCGGCGAAAGATATCCGGTTTATTTCAACTGGCTGTCTCGCGGTCCGGTCGAAGGTCCCGGTAGCTGATGGGGGAGGGGAGTGAAAATGCAGCCTGCAACACATAAACCGATCCTTGAGAAAAGCATCGCGAGTTGTCCGATCTGCAAAAAGCAGATAGATAAATCCTTTCGTCCCTTCTGCTCGAAACGCTGCGCAGATGTCGACCTCTCACGCTGGCTCAATGGCCATTATGCCATTCCAGTCGTCGAAGAAGATGGCAGCATCCCAAGAGATCCACGAAATGAAAATTTCGAAGACTAAAACGGCCTGACCAGATCTGTAGTGCGCAACAAAAAAAGAACAGGGCCTTCCCTTCATGTCAGAAGATCGCCCTATACTTTCCCCTTGCATCAAATGCAGATCAAAGCAATAAATAGAAAAACACCCAAAACAAGGTCCCGTAGCTCAGTCGGATAGAGCACCAGATTCCTAATCTGGGGGTCGCGTGTTCGAATCACGCCGGGATCACCAATAATTATCGTTATAAATCAATAACTTAAGTCACATTGCTTGCGGCATGCGAAATGGCTCAAAAAATCTCTAGTAATCCAATAGTAACCCCACAAAAGCCCATATACAGGCACTTTGAGACATCTTAAGAGGCCTCGCTTCCTTCGGCATGGTTAATCTGTGGGCTTTTTTGCACGGTCAAATGTGCACAATACTGCGTACTCCACAGCTCAGTTATAACGAACCCTCAAGGACTGCATTGAGCTCAAGGCAGTCCCAGTAATCTCGCCAGTAACCTCTTTTGGCTTTCCAGCAACCCACCTGATGACATTTTCTCCTTATTGCTCCGCACAAAGATGTACGTTTTGCCCTGCCTGTTATATGAACATAACAAGAACTCATGTGTGGGCAAACAGCAAGGAAGGGCTTATGTCGAAACACAAAATTGCAGAGCTGAACGACTTATTGCGCAAAACTGGCACTGGTGGCAAACTTATGATCACGGCAGGCGTTGCAGCAAAAGGGAGAGATTTTGTCACCAAGGCGCTGACGGCAGTTCGTGCCTTTGACAGCTTCACACCAGACAACGCCCCATGGAAAGAGCATGATTTTGGCAGCATCCAACTGGATGGTCACAAAATCTTCTGGAAAATTGACTACTATGACAAGGAGCTGGAATATCACTCGCCAGACCCGACTGAGCCCGCTCTGACCACTCGTGTCTTGACCATCATGCTGGCTGAGGAATATTGAGGCCTAGTTGTCCAGTCCCGAGAGATCGTAGACTCTTTTTTTGAACAGGTCCGGTTTTTTCTTCTGCCATTGTTTGAGGGCTTCTATTGGAGCGACATGGCCAAGCGCCCTTTGTGGGATGTGGTGGTTGTAGATGCGCATGTATCTTTCCATGGTCTGTTTTAAATTTTCCGCGCCGTTGAAATGAGTGGTTTTCAGGATGTCGGATATGCGGCCGTTGAAGCGCTCCACCATGCCATTGGTTTGCGGATGACGTGGCTTGATCAGGCGGTGTTCGATCTTGTGTGCAGTGCATTGTTTGTCAAACGCATGCTTGCCCGTGGGCTCGCGTTCACCGTTTGGCGTGAAGCGGTCGATGAATTCCTTGCCGTTGTCCGTGAGGATTTTTTCGATCGCAAAAGGCGCTTTTGCGACCAGTCTTTTGAGGAATGCCGCTGCCGTTTTGGCCGATTTGTTATTGACCACTTCCAGATAGACCCAACGGGTGGCGCGATCTATGGCAACCAGCAGATATTTGCGTGAACTCTCGCCCTTCATCTGCGGCAGATATTTGATATCAATGTGAATAAAACCGGGATCATAATCTTTGAAGGTCTTCTTTTTTTGTTTTTCACCCGTATTTTCGTTCTCAAGCGCAAGCCTTTCGCGCTTCATTTCATTCA
Source organism: Hyphomicrobiaceae bacterium (assembly GCA_021647535.1). Classification (GTDB taxonomy): domain Bacteria; phylum Pseudomonadota; class Alphaproteobacteria; order Rhizobiales; family JAKIUO01; genus JAKIUO01. Next base: position 6,999 of record JAKIUO010000108.1, on the reverse strand, counting down.
GGTTTGAGAGTTTATGGCGACGCAAAAGGCGATCAATGGCTGAGCGACTGGCCTGCTCGCTGATGAACTCGCGCACCACCGCGACAAGATCATCAAGCGGCAAAAGAAGACTTTTGCGCAACTCCACGACGATCGCCTCCTGGCCCTTGTTCAGAGTGGTTTGCAGATTGTTTGGCCGATGCGAAAGGTCCTGGCTGTTATCACGAGTTTTCCATTTGGCAACCGTGGGTACAGTGATATTATAGCGCTCGGCAAGCACATGATTGGGCTCATCGGAGTTGCGTATTTCCTCGCGGATACGAGGTGTGGTGGTGGCGTTTTTGTGCAGCAGGATGTTCATGTCGAGCGCTCCTCAATCTCGGTGATAAGCTCACGCAAAACTTCTCGTGCTTGGAATAACGGATAACTCCTAACAGAAATATAATCACACGGGATGGAACAACTAGTCATCTCTTCTCTCTTCAATACGGATCTCATACACAATACCTGGCTCTATCGAACCAAGCTGAACTTCCAATGCAGGCACCAGCGGCACCAAGTCTGACAACCTGTTTGATTTTGCCCGGAGAACAATGATTGCAAAGGACCTGTGGTCAAGCTTCTGCTGGGCTGGTATGCCTTTATCAACGGTTAGAAAAATATCAAATTCCTCTGCCATCACATCAAGGAGTGGTCCATCATCCAGATCACCCCAGCCCATATCATGAGCGGTAAACACTTCATGACCGGCAAGTTCTCTGGCCAGCCTTTTGGGAACGCAGGCATCAAGCAGAATGCGCATTTTAATGATCCGTCAATTATGCAGCTTCTGCGCTGGAGAGCAAAGCTGCCTTGGCCAGCTCAAGAACAGCTATAGCGTGTTCACGACTGACGCTTGGAAAGTCAGCAAGAAAATCATCAATCCTGTCCCCTCCTTCAAGATAATCGATGAGAGTCTGAACAGGCACCCGCGTACCAGCAAATACTGTCGTACCGCCAAGACGTTCCTTGGATGATGTGATAAGAGGTGAAGGCACAGCCATGAGTTGGTAAAATCCCTATTTTGATCATTGCTTTATATGCTTGGCAAGCCAAGACCAAAGACCTGAAATTGTTCACACTATATCAGAAAAGTCGGTTGCTTAAAACCTGAGCACCCCAAATTCATCAATTCGGTCTGGCTTTCGTGATAATTTCGCTTATCATCACCCCTCCAGCAACCGATAGACGGACGCTCGGCCAATGCCCATGATTTTGGCAATCCTTGTTGCACCAAAGCCTTTGGCTTTCAGGTTCCTGACCTCATCTGCATCAATGACCGGCTTGCGGCCCTTGTAAATGCCTTTCGCCTTGGCTTTTTGAATGCCTTCCGCTTGCCTCTCCTTGCGGAGATTGGTCTCGAACTCGGCAAACACGCCCAGCATATCCAGAAAAGCCTTTCCGGCCGCTGTTGACGTGTCTATGGGCTGTTCCGTTGCTTTCAGGGCAACGCCTTTTTCCTTCAGCAAATACACAATATCCTGCAAATCCTTGATGGATCGGGCCAGACGGTCAATCCGTGTGACCATCAGCACATCTCCCTTTTGCAGAAATTCCAGCATGGTGTTGAGCTGCTCACGATCCTTGCGACTGGAGCCTGACATTTTCTCAGCTCGAATGACCGAACAACCAGCCGCTTTGAGCGCCTCTTGCTGGATCGTCAAATCCTGATGCATGGTGGAAACTCTGGCATAGCCATAAACCGGCATAAAAAACTCCTCTATGAGACCATTTTGTACTATTTGGGTTTAAACGTAAGCGGTGCGGCGGTACCGTTGGGGTTTTAGCTTGACGGGGGTTTGAAGTTCCAGGGCAGGAGGTCGTCGAGTTTTGATTGGGGGTGGCCTTTTGCAATCAGCTCAAGGGTGTTGCGCAAATAGTCGAACGGGTTGATGTCGTTCATCTTGCAGGTGGCGATGAGGGATGCGAACAGGGCCCAGTTTTTGCCGCCTTCATCATGTCAGGCGAATAGTGAATTTTTACGGCCCCTGTTCTTTGGAAAATGGGCGATGGGGCGGATGGCGTTTTCAACTGCGTTGCTGTCGATCTCGACATGGCCGTCATGCAAGAAGACCTGCAAGCCGTCCCACTGATTTGCAATATAGGTCAGGGCCTGACCCAGTCGGGATTTTTTCGAGACGCGCGCGCGTTGCTGTTCAAGCCAGACGCCAAATTCCGCCACGATGGGCGCGGAGCGGGCTTGTCTCACAGCCAAACGTTCAGCTGCTGAGCGACCGCGTATCTCGGCCTCGATTAGATTAAGCAAGCTAATTTTAGGCGAACGTGTTCAAATTTGAATAGGAGACTGCATTTTTTGCAAGGTTCGTTACAAAACACAAACAAATCACGAGTTTCAACCCGCTTGGCTTCCCGCCTTCGCGGGAATGACGGATAGAAATGTCTTAACTTAGCGCCTATGGGGTGAGCCCCGTGGGTGCTCACTTGCTAATTCTCGTTCTTGGGGTTTTGTCTTGGAAAAAGAAGAGGCCTTCAGTTTGTGACGATGGCCCTGGGTGTTGATATTTGTGTGAGACGTTTTCTGGTGATAGATTGGGTCAATAGATGATAAGGGTGGTGCTGTGAACCGTGGGTCGCGAGCCACAGCGCACAATATGTCGTTTACTCTCGCCAGTGGAGGTATCAGATGAGAGCCCTGACAAGCATAAGTGAGACGGTAAGTGAGAGGCCAGGATTGCAATTGCTGCGATCTTTTATATTTTTCTCGCTGACATTGTTCGCTCTTCTTGGCATGGTTGATGAGGGGCAGGCCAAGGGGCCACGTTCGGTTGCCGATATTGCTGAAGGTCTGCAAGAGGCTGTGGTCAATATTTCGACGACGCAGACCCTGAAGGGCGTTGATCATGTGCCCTTGCCAAATATTCCGCAGGGCTCCCCCTTTGAAGAGTTTTTTCGTGATTTTTTCGAGCGTCAGGGGCGCAATGACAGGCCTCATAAAGTCAGTTCGCTGGGCTCCGGGTTTGTCATCGATCCCAAGGGACTGATTGTCACCAACTATCATGTCATCAAGGATGCTGATGAAATCATCATCAAATTTACCGATGGTCATAAGTTGAAAGTCGTCAAGGTTCTGGGACATGACCAGAAATCGGACCTGGCTTTGTTGCAGGTCAAGCCGCAAAAACCGCTCAAAGCCATAAAATTTGGCAATTCTGATAAAATGCGCATTGGCGATTGGGTGATGGCGATTGGCAACCCTTTTGGGCTTGGCGGCAGTTTGACGGTTGGGGTTGTTTCGGCCACCAAGCGCGATATCAATGCCGGGCTCTATGATAATTTTATCCAGACCGATGCAGCCATCAACCGGGGGAATTCCGGCGGGCCATTGTTCAATATGGACGGCGAGGTCATTGGTGTAAACTCGGCGATTATTTCCCCAAGTGGCGGATCGATCGGCATTGGCTTTGCCATTCCGGCCAACACGGCCAAAAGAGTTGTGCGCCAGCTTGAGAAGTTTGGTGAAGTGAAACGGGGCTGGCTTGGTGTGCGCATTCAAACGGTGAGCGAGACCATTGCTCAAAGTTTGGGATTGGCAGAGCCAATCGGGGCGCTGATCGCCAGTGTGACAGCAAATGGACCTGCCGATGAGGCCGGTATCAAGGCGGGGGATGTGGTGTTGCGCTTTAATGGTGTTTTAGTGAAAACCATGCGCCAGTTGCCAAAAATTGTGTCTCAAACGCCCTTGAACAAGGATGTGGACGTTATTGTCATGCGCAATGGCAAGCGCAAGACGTTGCGCGCACGGGTGGGCTTGCTGGATGAAGCAAAGCTGGCGGCGCAAAATCGCGCCAACAAGCCTGAAATCAGGGTCAGGCGTCAGGATATGCTGGGACTGACCCTGGCACAGATGACGCCGGCTTTGCGCTCCAGATATCATATTGATGAGGCCGTAAGCGGCGTGGTCATTACTCAGGTTCGTGAGAATAGTATTGCGCAGAAAAAGGGCATTGAACCGGGGAATGTCGTGGTCGAAGTCAATCAAGAAGAAGTCACAGAATCAGGCGAGATTGTTGCTATTGTGCAAAAACTCATTAAAAAAGGCCGCAAACATGTATTATTGCTGCTCGCAGATGCCGCTGGAGAGCTTCGCTTTGTCGCCGTGCCGACTGTGAATTAGTGTGCTTAAGTGTCTGACCGAATATTCTTCACTGATTCTATTGGTATTATCTGGCCCATTATCGGCGAATTTGAGCTTGAAAGGGATGCAAGCCCCTATCTGCGCTAAAATCCTTGATTCTGATCCAGAAAAAGTCTCAATATTATCAACGAATAATATTTGGTCAGACACTAACGGCAACCAGAAAAGGCAGGCCTGATCCATGTCGCTCCAGAACAGCCTAAAAAGAATGACGGCCCCGCAGATAGCCGCTCGCAAGGGCGGCGAGCCGATTGTGTCTCTTACGGCCTATCATGCGCATACGGCGGCCCTTGTTGATCCCCATGTGGATTTCCTGCTGGTCGGGGACAGTCTGGGGATGGTGATGCATGGTTACTCTTCAACCGTGCCAGTTCCTCTTGATCTGATGATTATGCATGGGGCGGCTGTGGTGCGCGGCAGCACGCAGGCGCTTGTCGTCGTTGATATGCCATTTGGCAGCTATGAAGAAAGTCCGCAAATCGCCTTTCGCAACGCCGTTCGCGTGATGAAAGAAACCGGTTGTGGCGCCATCAAGATGGAAGGGGGGGCTCATATGGCCCCGACCATTGACTATCTGACAAAGCGCGGTATTCCGGTGATGGCTCATATCGGCCTGACACCGCAATCCGTCAATATGATGGGCGGGTTTAAAACGCAGGGGCGCGAGAAAAAGGACTGGGCGCGTCTGGAAGGCGATGCGCAGGCCGTCGCCAATGCAGGGGCCTTTGCTGTCGTGCTTGAGGGCATGGCCGAGCTGCTGGCGGCACGCATCACAAAAATGATTGCCATTCCGACCATCGGCATTGGCGCATCGGTTGATTGCGATGGCCAGATTCTGGTACTGGAGGATATGCTGGGCCTGTCGCCGCGTGTACCAAAATTCGTCAAGGAATTTGGCAATCTTGGGCAAGCCATTGAAAATAGCGTTAAAGCCTATGCCAGTGAGGTCAAAAGCCGACAGTTTCCGGCGCGCGAACATGTCTATGCCATGAAAAAAGGTGAAGGTTTGGAAGAGGCTCCTCAAAAAAAGGCTGTACCAAGGGCAAAAAAGTAAGGTTTCAAAGGCTGCGAAAATGTCTCCCCGTATGTGAGGCTTGCAATAGATGACAGGCTCTGGACCTTTTGCTAGAGTCCGGTCTATATAAAGAAAAACCCCGACAGTGGTCAAAAAGCTGGCCTGGGGCGCAACAGATCAAGAGAGTGACGAACAAATGGTTGATGGTGATATCTTTCGCGAGGTAGAAGAAGAGCTTAGACGCGAGCAATTTGCCAAACATTGGGACAAATATGGTACCCTTATTCTGGGTGCGGCGGTGGCTATTGTGCTCTCGGTTGCCGGTTTTAAATACTGGAAACATCAGCAGGCAGAACAGGCGCAAACCTATGGCTCACGCTTTATGGATGCCCTTGATCTGTCCAGCGTAGGCAAAAAAGATCTGGCAGAATTGTCCTTTTCGCAAATTGCCAAAGAGGGGCCAAAAGGCTATGCCATGCTCTCCAATATGCGAGAAGCTGCTCTCAAGGCCTCTGCGGGCAAGCTGGATGAGGCGCGTCAACAATATGACGAGCTGGCCAAAAGCAGCTCTGTTGACCCGGTTTTTAAGGATTTTTCCCGCATACAGGCGGCTATGTTGCGCGTTGACAAGGCCGATGAAGCCGAGATGAAAACGCGTCTGGAAGGCCTTGCCAATGGCACAGGCTCCTGGCGTCATTCGGCGCGCGAATTGCTGGGGCTGTCGGCTTTTAAGGCGGGTAATCTGAAGGGAGCCGAAAATCATTATAATCAGATTATGGGCGATCGTTCGGCACCCGTTGGTATAAAACAACGTGCAGAGATGATGTTGTCGATGATTGTTGAGCTGTGGGCTGAAAAGCAAAAGAACAGTATTGCTGATGCAAAATCGACCACCGGCACGCGCAATTTCAAAATACCGGCGCGCTCAACCGGCCAAAAGGCTGATGGCAAGAGCAAGTAAGGACAGCCTGACAAGCGCCTGAGGTGAAGAGGTTTTGCAGCAGGCTCTTGTTACAATGTCTGATTTATCGAATTTTTTCCTGTATTGCGTGTCTTGAGGCCGTAAAATGGCCCAGTTTATTGCCGAATAGATAGTCTGGCAGGTTTGTTTACTGATAAAGTCGAGTAAGCAGAAAATCTGCTATTGATCAGTTGTGGTATGTTGTTTTTACAAGAGTTTACACAAGATGCGCTCGATCATGAGCGTTATTGATACTGAACAACTGTCTAATTGGGGGATGTTCCGGCAATTTGAAAAGTGCCGGACCGCGAACGATTACGTTGATAAGGCGCTTAGCAATGAATAAGAACAGAATTTCTCGCCATAAAAACCTGGATCGCTCTTCTTTTCGTATGGGAAATTTTCGGATTATGAGAACCGCTGGCGTTTCGGCACTTGTGCTGGCCGGTCTCCTGGTTGCCTCTTGTGGGGGGGGCTTTCCCAGTGTGCATAAGCTGACAGGGAATATTTTCAAGAAAAAAGAAAAAATACTGGCGGGCAAGCGCGAAACAGTCATTAAATCGAGATCCGCACTCGTGCTAGCCAGTGGCCTTGCCAAGATGGCGATTTTGGTGCCGTCTCCGGTTAGAAATGCCAATTGGGCGCAACCAGGCGGTGAGGCCGACAATACACCAGGTCACCTGGCCTTTGGTGGTCAGTTACGCTCCCGATGGACCTCGGATGCCGGGCAGGGCTCGTCGTCAGAAGGGCAGCTCACGCCATGTCCTATCGTCTATAATGGCCGCATTTATACTCTTGATACCTATGGCGTTGTCACCTCTTTTTCAGCTTCTAGTGGTTCGGTTGGCT
>JAKIUO010000302.1 GCA_021647535.1 Hyphomicrobiaceae bacterium | reverse complement strand
TAAGTCCTATTATTTGGGCAATTTGCTCGCGGTCGCTGGTGCCAAGAGGGGTGAAATCCTCCTCGCGCTTTAGGGCATCAAGCAGCACCAGATGGGGTTTGTCATAGGCGATCATATGGGGGTCACGCACTGGGTCATTGACTTCGAAGACAAGGCAAAGATTACGATTTTTGATGATGTTTCGGGTCAGCTTTTGGCCCTTTTCGCCGACCTCAGCCTCAAAAATCTTCTTGAGCCAACCTGCAAATGGCGATTCCGGGGTGCTTTTTGAGGTGTAAAACAGCTCATCGCCGAGATGATCCCAGCCTAAAATGCCCAGAAACCCGTTTTCCTTGACCCAGCATTTGATCGGAAATTGCAGGCGTTTTTCGAGCGCTTCCATCGAGGTTTCGGGGCGCTCTCCCATATTAAAGAATTTTGGGTAGGAGCGCGCCACAATACGCCGATCATCAGCCACAAACAGACCGCGCGCCATGATATTGACCTCATCCCATGCGCCATCAAAAAAAGCTTCACGGGTGAAATTGAGCGAGCGGATATGGGGATGGCTTTTAAAGCGTTTTTCTTTGACCAGAGGATGCTCATCGAGACGCTTCAAGCGCGCAGCAGATATCATGCCCTCACCGCTCTGGCCATCGGCGAGCAATTCTTCGTCAGAACGATCCGATTGTTTGCGCCGGTAAACATCATTCTTGATTTCGCGTGTGCTGGTCCCAACCTTGCCCTCGCTGTGCTCAAGCACCATGACGCGCAAATGCCCGCCAAATTCGACTTCTCCTTCAAGGTTAAAACTGTTTGGAGCGGCCTCAACCGGTAAACGGGCCTTGTTACGGTGGCCATGCACCTGCAGCCAGCCTTCATTATGGTCTTGCGAAGAAAAGGCTTCATCAACGGCAAAATCATAGCCGCCAAGTCCTTTCCAATAATGCAGCGAGGGCAGGGGGGCGAGGCGTTCCGGTATACGCGCCAGCCCCGCATGGGTCACCAGAACCTGTTGTCCGTGGAAACTGTATTTCAGCGCGTCGACCATTTTAGCGATCAGCGTATTGGCTTCCTTGCGATGAAAACCTGCCGCTTTCAGCTGGGGCAGGGTGTTAAAACGAAAATCATTGGAAGTGGCCTGGATGTTTTTGGCAAAGCGGTGGATATGGATCTCGTGATTGCCGTAAATCATGGCCACATTTTTACGCGGCAGGCATTCATCAACCGCAAAGCGGATCACTTCGCCATTCTGAATGCCCCGGTCAAGCAGATCGCCAATGAAAATATAAAAGGTCTCCTCGTCAAAACCTTCTTTAAGCAGCTCTTGCAGCGGTGCAAAGCAGCCTTGCAGATCGCCAATATGAACGATGCGCTTATAGTTGGACAGATCAAGGGGTGCTGGCTCCAGCTGATCAAGCAGGCCTTGTTCACCCAGTTCATCAGGTATGATGGGCGCTATTTTTTTCGGTAGGGCGTGGCTTTCATAGCGCTCATAGGCAGTATGAATGACGTGCTCCGGCACCACTTTCCACGCTGCACGCTGTTGGTTGCGCTTCAGTGCCACCTCGATAGGCACGTTTGTGAAATCAATGCAATGCAGCTTGTAGCCATAGCGCTCCGCCAGTTTTATCGGCAAATTGAAATCGCGGGCTTGCTGGAAGGTGGCGTCAAAAACAATCAGCTGGCCCTGTATCATTTTAAATTCCAGCACCTCTTCGACTTCGCGCCAGACGCGCTTTTCAAAGCTGTGCGAAATGGTCATGCTGCCATCAGACCTTGAGACAATGCCGCCAAGACGCAGGCGGAATTCATCGGGGCAGACAGTGTAGCCCTCAAGCCCCTGCGCACGGATAAAAGTCGATTTGCCAACGCCGGGTGCACCGCGCATTAGTATGAGGTGTCTCATTTTCGTTTCCTGTATGTCTTGTCGCTATCGCGAATGGGGCCAGTCCCAAACCCCGTTGGGGGAAAGTTTTCCCCCAAACCCCCTTCTTTTTGAAATTAGAAAAGGGTGGGTTTGGGAGGTCTCCTCCCAACGGAGCGCGAGGCTGGCCTCGCTCGCGCAGCGCTTTTTGCCTCCCAATT
>JAKIUO010000107.1 GCA_021647535.1 Hyphomicrobiaceae bacterium | reverse complement strand
CGTAAGAATTGAATTGCCCTGCTGCGGCACAGCGCCCTCAGTTCAGTTTATGTGGATGTGGACGCTTTTCACTCAGCCCGTGCTCGGTTTTCTCCCAGTGGAACGGCTTGCTGATATAGTGAACCAGCGCGCGAAACGTCGCGAAGCTGATCAACAGCCAATAGAGCGGCATCACCAGAAGCTGCGGCATCAAACGATAAAAACCACGCGTGCGTAAAGTTGCAAAACCAAGCCAGATGGCCACCCCATAGCCCAGAATAAAATTGCCCAGCGCCAGCCCCCAGAACAAATGGCCAAACACCCCGTAAGAGCGCGCAAACAAATGTCCGCTCCAGGCTTCATACGTCATGAACGCGATGAACAAAGGGTGAGCCACCAGCGACAGAACCTGAGCTCCCAATATGATTTGAAAACCGGCAAAACCGCGCGCCCCCAACGACCTGAACAGCCTGACCGGTCGGCGCATATGCACCAGCCAGGTCTGCAACCAGCCTTTCAGCCAACGCGTGCGCTGTCGCACCCAGTCACGCGGCTGGCAGCAAGCTTCTTCATAAGTGGTTGAAGACAGCATCTCGCAACGATAGCCAAAACGCATCAGACGGATGCCCAGATCTGCGTCCTCCGTCACATTATAGGCATCCCATGCACCAATTTCGCGCAAAATATCCGTGCGAAAATGATTACTTGTTCCCCCCAGCAAAATGGGCAGCTCCAGTCTTTGCAGAGCTGGCAAAAGCCCGTCAAACAGTGCCGTATATTCAAGGGTGAACTGCCGCGCCAGCCAGTTTTGGTCTATATTATAATGGTTTAATTTTGCCTGCAGACAGGCCAGAGGCTTCACTATCCCCCCGGCACCCTCCCCAGTCCTGTCTCCTCCAGCTCTGGCAAAAACCTGAACCGCCTTGCGCAACTGGTCAGGCTCGGGCTCGTCTTCTGCATCATAAACCACCACATAGCGCCCTCTGGCGGTTGCCAGCGCATAATTGAGCGCCTTTGGTTTGGTCTGTGGTCCCCCCGGCGGCACCACCAGCAACTCAAAACACCCCGGTGAACCCTGCGCCTGCAAGGCCTGCCTGGCCGCCTGCCAAGTCTGCTCATCCCCGTGCTCGAAGATCAGTTTGATATCAAGACGCTCAACAGGATAGTCAAGAGCCAAAAGGCTTTGCACCAACGGCTCCACAACACGGTGCTCGTGAAACAACGGAACCAGCAGGCTATAGACTGGCAAATCCTCATCTGCCCTGCGCCCCCCCCTGTCATTCGCGTCAGTCCTGCTGTCAACATCTGCCCCCAGCGTCATGACAGCATAAAGGCGCAACAAGATGGCATAGAGAAACAACAGATTAAGCCCCGCCCCCAACACATAAAGCGCGCCAATTGGCGATCTGGCCAGCCCACCGGCCAACAGAGCCAGCAAACAAAACAGCACCAGCTTTTGCACATAGTTGCTTTTGCCTTTGGCGCAAAAACCGGGATGGCTGCGCTCCAGCCCCATGACCGCCTGCTCAAGTCGCGCCTGCTCATTTATCCGTTCGCGTAAATAATGCGCCAGCGCCGGGGGGATGAGCGCCAGCCTGTCTCCGGCGACACGATTACCCGCAAAAAACTGCTGTTCAACTTCAGCGCTATAAGACAATATATCAAGTACAACCACTTCCTGGCCATCCCGAACAAGCGTAATCAGCCCGCTATTGCCCGTTTTCGCAGAAGCCTTGTTGGTGAGGTCTCCCCCGTCAATTTCAAATCCCTCAAGATCAGCCGCCTCCTTGAAAAAAGACAATCCATGAAAGCTCGCCAACGCCTTGATATAGTTTTCCCTGGAAATAAAATCGTTCGAAAAAAGCAGCTGACGTAGCGGCACACCTGCACTATTTGCCTGATGGCGCGCCTTGGCCAGCAGCGCCGGATCCACCTCACCCCAAAGAAAAGCCTCTGGCTCATAAGAACCATCTTGTTCAATTGCACGCGGCCCGGTTGCTCCCGCCGGGCTCCGATTGTCTCGGTCCAAAAAATCCCCCAATACAGCCAGAAGCCGTTACGTATTTCCCCCTCGACAGTATAGCCTGTTCATCAACAAAATCCATCTCTGGATTTAGCGAAAAATATCTGATATTTCTATTGCAGTCAAAGGAGTTATTGAACCATGGAAGTGCAATTACTGTATTTTGCCTGGGTGCGCGAAAAGGCCGGGCTGGGGGAGGAAAAGCTGGTCTTGCCCCCCGACCTGCAAACCGTGCAGGATTTGATCCTCTGGCAACAAGGGCGCGGCGACAATTTTAGCGTAGCCTTTGCGAACAGCAAAACAATTCGCGTCGCGCTTGATCAACAACATGCCACCCCCGACAGCCCTTTGGCAGGCGCAAAAGAAATCGCCTTCTTCCCACCGGTGACAGGGGGCTAATCCCATAGGCGCTAAGTTTAGCATCTGCTCGCTTCGCGAATGGGCTATCGCCCATACCCATTCGGGGAAAGCATCCCCGAACCCCTGCTTTTTTTACAATCAAATGATAAAAAAAAGGGTGGGTTTGGGAGGTTTCCTCCCAAGCGGGTTTGGGCGGCAGCCCGATTGCGCAGCAAATTTGTCCGTAACTTAGCGCCTATGGGGCTTCACCCGGGGTCCATACCGCAAACGAGAACTTTCCCAATATATCAACTCATTGCCATTCTGGGTCCCGGGTGAAGAACCCGGTAGGCGATGGAGACAACCACCTGTCAATCATTTTGCGCTCTGGTATTACACCTATGGGCTGTTGCCCACATCCAGCAGGGCAGACAAACCATATCACGGATAGAGCGCCGTTTTGTCCCATGGATCGCCGGCGCTTTTACGGGTGAACAGCAACCGGTCATGCAGGCGAAAGGGCCGGTCGTGCCAAAATTCGATCTCGCTTGGCACCAGACGAAAGCCCGACCACCATTGCGGGCGTGGCACCTTGCCCACACCATGCCTGGCGGCAAATTTCGCCACCCTTTTTTCCAACGCAAAACGGCTTTCCAGCGGCTGGCTTTGCTTTGAGGCCCAGGCTCCTATGCGGCTGCCTCTGGCCCGTGAGGCATAATATTCATCGGCTTCCGCATCACTCACGCGCGTAACGGCCCCGCGCAACCGCACCTGCCGGCGCAAACTCTTCCAGTGAAAATTAAGCGCCGCCTTGCCACTGGCGAGAAGCTCTTGCCCCTTGGCGCTGCCAAAATTTGTATAAAACACAAAGCCGCGCTCATCCGCCTCTTTCAGCAGGACCATACGCAGATTTGGCAGGCCCTCCGGGTCGACGCTGGCCAGCGCCATGGCCTCTGGATCATTGATCTCGACCTCACGTGCTTCACCCAACCATTTTTTAAAAAGGTCCAGCGGTTCGCGTTCTCCTGAGAAATCAGGTGCTTGCGGCGTACCTTCAAAATTACTGTTTTTTTTCTCGCTCATAGCATCCCTCAACTCATCATTTGTTAACCACCAACTGCGACACTCTGCCTTGTCCCTGATCAGTCTATGCAGGGCTGATTAGTATTATTTGTAATAGTAGAAAGGTATGTTGTCATGCATAATGAAACACGCGGAATTAGTTTGTTCTTCGTCCTGGTAGCCTTGGCCATGGTGTCCTTTTTGTCCACCAACGCCTATGCACAAACCGGCTTGCAGTCTCCCCAAGTGGAGGCTGCAAAGATCAAGATGAACTGGTCCAAAGTGGCTCGACAACATTCCACACGTTTCATGCAGCTGCGTTCAAAGCTGCGCCCTGCTGATGAATATGCCACCCTTTATGCCATGCAGATTGCCCTGAGCCGTGTTGGAGATGGCCAGACCTTCATCTGGAGCCGCCCCAAGCGTCAGTTGCGCGCCCTGATCACACCGCTGAGCTCCTGGCGTCATGTCAATGGCAGCATTTGCCGCAAGATTTCCGTTTCACTGGTCCTTGGCACCACCCTCAAACATATGGAAACAATCGCCTGTCGCAATAAAAAACGCGTCTGGCAGATGCAGAGCTAACGACAAAAGAACCAGACAGTGTGATCGCCAGAAAATGCGACGAGACGGGAACTTGACGCAAGCCCCGTCGTCGCTTATCTGTTTTGCATGTCCTTAAAAGAAATCATAACGGTCCCCGACCCCTTGTTGCGCAAAATCAGCGAACCTGTTGAACGCGTTGACAAAGAGCTGTTAACTCTGCTCGATGACATGCTCGAAACCATGTATGACGCGCCCGGCATTGGCCTGGCCGCCATTCAGGTGGCCGTACCCAGGCGCGTGCTCGTTATGGATATTGCGCGCAAAGAAGAACCAAAAAAACCGTTCTGCCTGATCAATCCGAAAATCGTCCGTGTTTCACAAGAAATGTCCATCCATGATGAGGGCTGCCTGTCGATCCCCGAGCACTATGCCGAGGTTGAACGCCCGGCCAGTGTTACTGTCAGCTATATTGATCGGGACGGCAATGAACAAGAGCGTGATTTCAATGAGTTGCTGTCCAGAGTGGTGCAGCATGAAATTGATCATCTCGATGGCAAACAGTTCATAGATTACATCTCCAAACTGAAGCGTGATCGTATCGTACGCAAGCTCAAAAAAGAGGCTCGGCGCGCCAACTCTGTCATCTTGTAATTCACAGCCAATAGTAATAGTTTTCAACCTTTCCGAGAAATGTTCTTGTGCTGGCTCCCGCTTTATGATGTAACCCCGACACTCGCGGTCAGGCACTCAACAACAGGATCAAACCTGTTAGGGAGAGCAGGACCCAACGGGGTCGGAGCGGGCGTCAGACAGGCTTTGCCTTTCATATGATCGCAACTTGCGCAGGGGGTATTTCATAACCTTCCTGCGAAATCCGGCCTCGCTTTTGTATGAAGAAATTAGTTGAGGCTATCACATGAATTTCACAAAATATTCTCTGGCTGCCATCGCCCTGCTGCTCGGGTCGCTCGCCAGCTCTTCTTTGACACTGGCTGCAATCGCACCGCAGGAATTGTTGCAACAGAACCAATCTGGCGACCGTATTGAAGTCATAAGCGAAAGTCGCTATTTCACCACCCGCGCGATGAAAAAGAGCAAAAAGAAAAAAACTAAAAAGAAGGCCAGGAAAAGCAAGAAAAGCAAAACCATTGCGCAAATTCGCAAGGGAGCCATCAAGGATACGCTCAATGGTCTGAAAGAACTGCGCCCCTATGCCAAAAATTATAGTGGCCTGAAATCAGCCGTGCGCCGCTACTGGAAAAACCATGTCCGCCGTCCCTCAGCCAAAGCGCTGGCCAAACTCATCATGCGCTATGTCAAACGCCAGGACAAAAGCCTGGTGCGTTCAGATGTTTTTTCTGGTGCCAAAAGCGGTGTCAGAAAAGTCAAAAAGCAACTGGCAAAACGCAAAAAATAATACACAGGCACGATCCTGCCTTCACCTTTGGCTCATGGGGGACTAGTCTTGTTCCCCATGAACACATTTGAGAGCACATTTGAACAGACGATACTCCTCACAGGGTTCGGCCCCTTTCCCGGAGCCGCAAAAAACCCGAGTGAATTACTGGCCAGAGCGATGGGCGAGCGCCCGACGTCTCCCCTCCTCCCCTCCTGTGAACTGGTTGGCGCCAGCCTGCCAACCCATTGGCAAAAAGTGCGCCCTGCACTGACCTCTCTACTGGCCAGATATCGCCCGCAAATCATTCTGCATATCGGCTATGCCTCGACCTCGCCGGGCTTTCACCTGGAAACGACCGCTTATAACAAGACGTGCAATAATCCAGATATTGAAGGTGTGCCAGGGACATGCGCCCCTATCTTGATGGATAGCCCCGCATTGATCAAAAACACCCTGCCGCTGGAGACCATTGCAACACGCCTTGTCGAGGCCGGCTTTAGCGCCAAGACATCAGACGATCCCGGGCTTTATCTGTGCAATATGGCCTATTATCTGTCTCTTTGTCATGCGCTGGGCTGCTCAAAAGCCTACCCCGTGGCCCGCCACCACAGCTGCCTGTTCGTCCATATTCCAGCCCTTGAAACAGATGATGGCCTTCTCCCGCAAGAAGAAGAAGGCGATAACAGGCTGACCCTGGAAGACGCCTGCAATGGCCTCCAACTCTTGCTTGAAGAACTCGTCAAAGCCCATGCGCCAAGCCGGGAACTTGCCTGAGGCTTGGCAATTCAATTCTCGTGCAAACTCGCTGCGCGACGGGGCCAGCCCCGAACCCCGTTGGAGGAGCCCCTCCAAACCTCCCGTTTTTCTATTTTAAAGTGAAAAAAGGGTGGGTTTGGGAGGCCTCCTCCCAAGCGGGCCAGAAAGTCAATAATCGGCAGCAGCCCGCTTGCGAAGCAAAACTTTGAGAATTGAATGGCCCTTGGACTGGTCCCCAGCGCTATCTGCGAAGATGCCCGCCCTTTGATGGCAAAAGCCGCAACGCGGTTTTTACCAACAGGACATGCTCTTGCAAGTCGAACCAGAACACACCTGGCAATCGCTCTAAAACTTTTCCACTTTGGCCATCTCTGCCAACCGATCTTTTTCGCGATCAACCGCCGCCAGGACGAGACGCTTTTGCTCTATCGACATGTCCAGCTCAAGCGCTGCCGCATGGCCATGAGATGACATTTTGCGCAAGGTCTTGCCGATAATATCGATCATCTTGTCATCATCATAATCGCTATATTTTTTGGCGAAATCATCCCAGTAAAATTCCAGAAAGACCACATCAACGACATTTTCAAGCGCCTGACTATCGGCCTCTTTCTTCAGCTTTTTCTTTTGCAGATATTGCCCGATCAGCTCGATATCCTCGGCAGCATAGCCTTCCTCGCTCATAAATTCACCGACCAGCCTGGCGTGCAGGGCGCGCAATTCAAAGCGCCATTTATTATAACCTTCGCGCCCCGTTGGATATTTATCGCGCGGGATCGACCAGCGTTCGATATGCTGGGCGCGGGCGGCAATGTGCAACAATTCACCCGCATCAGGATAAAGGCGCTGCAGGACTTCCATCATGTTTTGCGTATAAACGGTTTCAAATGCCATCTCCTCGCCATTCATCTCAACCCGGCGCGGGTCTTTGGCATTGGCGGCATCAATTTTACCAATCACCGCCAAATAGCGCTCGCTTGT
Source organism: Hyphomicrobiaceae bacterium (assembly GCA_021647535.1). Lineage (GTDB taxonomy): Bacteria > Pseudomonadota > Alphaproteobacteria > Rhizobiales > JAKIUO01 > JAKIUO01. Next base: position 3,039 of record JAKIUO010000107.1, on the reverse strand, counting down.
TAAAAAACTCATGACCCGTTCTCCCTGTTCGAACTTGGCAGCCCTTAATAGATGACTGCAATAGTTGGTCTTTTAGAAAGGACCTGCTTATCAGCTTAAGGCAAGCTTAACAACAAGCTTGCAATTTTAATCAAAATTCTTCTCGCCAGTAAACGGGATATTATTATCCAGCTGTTATTGTCGTCTTCAAGTAATAATCAAAAAAGTTCAGTTTATAGTGGTTCGGGTTGTTCGGAGATAAAAAGATGCTCAAAAAACTTCTATTCGTAGGCGCCATCATTGCGGTCATGCCGCTTGAGCGTGAAAAGCAGGCCGATCTCTTTATGGCAGCCAAATCCACTGTCGCCGATATTTCCGGTTTTTGTGATCGTAATCCGCAAGTCTGTCTGAAGGGCCATGCTGCCATCGACAAACTTGCCTCCAAGGCTGAGTTCAGCGCCAAAATGGTGCTTGATATCGCTCGCGAACCAACCGATGGCAAGCCAGATCAGCTTGCCCAGCTTCTCAAGGCGACGGCCCCCCTGCCCGCGAAAAGCCCAGGCATTCCGTTCCCCGTCGCCAGCAATGAGCGCTTCCCCGCTTACAAGAACAACCAGTATAACGAGCTTTACAAAGCCAATGACCCCGTACTGCCCAAAGCCAAAGATGACCAGGTGCTGCCCTTCAATACACTCAGCGCCAACGATCTCAAGCCCGGCTGGCAAGGGGCTTCTCTCCAATAATACTAACTCCTGCAAAACGGGTTCCAACAAGGCAAAATCTGCTGTATATTCGCATCATCGCATTTAAAGGGATGACAGACAGATGAGCTATGATGAACTTGTTGACGACTTTGAATTTCTCGACGACTGGGAAGATCGCTATCGCTATGTGATCGAACTGGGACGCGGCCTCGAGCCCCTCCCGCCAGAAGCCCATAATGATGCCAACAAGGTGCATGGCTGTGTCTCGCAGGTCTGGCTGCAAACCCGTATTGAAAATACTGACAGCCCTGATCCCGTACTGCATTTTTTAGGCGACAGCGATGCCCATATTGTCAGCGGCCTCGTTGCCATCATGCTGAGACTGTTTTCAGGAAAATCCGCCAGTCAGATTGTCAAAACCGATGCGCTGGGGGCCTTAAAAGAGCTCGGGCTTGACGAAAACCTCACCCCGCAACGCTCCAACGGCCTAGCCGCCATGGTGCAGCGCATTCAGTCAGATGCGCAAAAAGCCCTTGATAAACAGACATAAAAAATAATTTCACGCGTTCTTCCGACAGATCATCTGAGCGAGATTTCAACATATGAAGTCAAGGTGACGTTTTGTCCTCTGGCCAACACAAATTTTCAGGCATAAGTATCAATTAAAAATATCGGTACCAACCTCATCGAAAATTTGTCAAGGGCGATGCGCGTGCATTTAAACCAAACCTTCTCAGCTGGTCTGAAACTGATCACTCGCAACCTGAAACTGGAAAAATTTTTTCCATTTCTGGTCTGGTTCCGCCTTGTCACGAAAGACAGCCTGAAAGTTGACTTTATTGCCGGGATCACCGGAGCCGTTATTGTTCTGCCGCAAGGCGTGGCTTTTGCGCTGATTGCTGGCCTGCCACCGGAATATGGCCTGTACACCGCCATGGTGACGCCTATTATTGCTGCCTTGTTTGGCAGCTCCATGCATCTCATATCCGGCCCGACGACAGCTATTTCCATCGTCATTTTTTCCGCTGTCAGTCATCACGCCGAGCCTTTTACCCCTGAATTCATCACCCTGGCCCTGACCATCACCTTTCTGGCCGGGGTCTATCAGTTTATCCTCGGCATTGCCCGCATGGGCGTGCTGGTCAACTTCGTCTCTCATACCGTGGTCATTGGCTTCACCGCCGGGGCAGCCATTCTCATTGCCACCTCGCAGATGAAAAACATATTGGGCATTGAAGTGGCGCGCGGCGAAAGCTTTGTACATACCTGGGTCGAGATGTGGCACAAGCTTGGCGACACCAACAGCTATATTCTGGCCACCGCCCTCGCCACCTTTGCCAGTGCCATACTCATCAAGAAGATGTGGCCAAAAGCCCCTCACCTGCTCTTGTCGCTGATCATTGGCAGCGCGTTCGCTGCCCTTCTTGGCGGGCATTTGCACGGCATCGGCTTTGTCGGTAAAATTCCCGCGCACCTGCCGCCACTGTCAACGCCTGATTTTTCCTTCGCCACCATCAAGATGCTGGCCCCCGAAGCCTTCGCCGTTGCCCTTTTGGGGCTCATTGAAGCCGTTTCCATCAGCCGATCCATTGCTTCCAAATCCCATCAGCGCATTGATGGAAATCAGGAATTTATCGGCCAGGGGCTCTCCAATATTGCCGGTAGTTTCTTTTCCTCCTATGCCGGTTCGGGGTCATTCACGCGCTCGGGGATCAATTACTCATCGGGAGCCACCTCCCCTTTCTCAGCCATTTTTGCCGCTATTATTTTGATGATCATCATTCTTTTGATCGCCCCCCTGGCCGCCTATTTGCCGGTAGCAGCCATGGGCGGGGTGATTTTGCTGGTGGCTTATAATCTGATTGATTTTGAACAGATCAAACATGTACTTGAATCAAGCGGGGCCGAAACCGCCATCCTGCTCACGACCTTTTTCGCCACACTGTTTCTAGAGCTCGAATTTGCCATTTATCTGGGCGTTCTGCTGTCGCTGGTGATCTTTCTGGGCCGCACATCGACGCCCGAAATCATCACGCTGGCTCCTGATCTTGACCGGCGCTATGACAAGCATACGCTGACCGATGTCGAAACCAAGCCGCTCACCCAATGCCCACAGCTGAAAATTCTGCGCATTGATATGTCGGTCTATTTCGGCTCGGTCAATCATGTGCAGAGCAAAATCTTTGAAATCAGCGAAAAAGAGGGCATTTACGATATTCTGATCATTGGCGAGGGCATCAACCTGATTGACCTCACCGGCACAGAAATGCTGATGCACGAGGCAGAACGCCTTGAAGAAAAAGGCGGCGGGCTATATTTTGCCTGCCTCAAACCACAGGTCTATTACTCGATCTCG
>JAKIUO010000106.1 GCA_021647535.1 Hyphomicrobiaceae bacterium | reverse complement strand
CGCCAACTGCGGGGGCGCTGGAACTGGCTGGACCAGATGCCTTTGCGAGCGCGTTTGGCAGCACGTTCTTCGCGCCGATAATCACCAAACGACACGGCCCAGCCTTCACGCACCATCCATTGATTGATTTCGACCCCGCCTACACTGCAAAAGGCCAGTAAGCGGTTGTGGCGATCATATTCATTGCCCTTGCAGGTCAGTTTTCGCCTCTTGATGAAAGTGCGCAAGCGCCGTGTGGCCTCTTGCCCACACAGCCAGTTGCGTCCGTTGCGCTGACATTTTTGTCGCCCTTCCGGGGCATCAATATTTTTCAGGCGGATTTCCAGCCCCTCAACATAAAGACTATCGCCATCGACGAGACGCGCTCGACCATCAACCTCATAACGGGGAGGTCCCTCTCCCCGGTCAAGCACAAGAGCAATCAGGCCAATGACCACAAAAACCCTGATCCAGGGAAACACTTCCCTCCATCCGTGCTTTAATCGGTTTATGAAAGTCATATCAGAAACGGGCTCCCTCAAGCTGGCGGTCCCCTAAGCCCTGTAAACTGGAAATTAGGAGTTTACCTTTTATAAGTTAAGCGAATCGCCGTGTTTTTGCGTTCACTTTATCAATATCGGCTCAAGGCGCAAAAGCAGACGAAAAAATTTATGACCCAACAGTTTCAAAATGGACATATATACGTTGATAGTGGTTTTGCTCCCCACCCGGAGAAGGGCGACAAGAATAGCGACGGTGTCTATCGCCAAACCAGCCAACTCGATGCCAGCATTCAAGAAGCACGTGAAAAGCTCACCCACCGCACAGATGCACGGCCTGAATTTGAATATGAGCTGCTTTACCTGTTTGCCCAAAACAGCATCAAGGCCTCGATCATACTGCCCGTTATTGCCACCATCGTGGCGCTTGCCAGTCTCTCCTGGACCCCTGCAAACTATATTGCCATCTGGCTCGGAGCGCTGTTTTTCAGCACGCTGGCGCTGATCTATTTGTGCAACAGCCTCATTAAAATGCCGCGCAAAAAAGTCAAAGTGCATATCTGGCGCAAAAAAATCATGATCGCCGAATTGTTGCACGGCATCAGCTGGGGGGCCATTGCTTTATTTGGCCTGACAAGCGGGGATCACCGAGCCCATATGTTCGTTTTTGTCACCCTGTCCATTGTCAATTCCCTGCGCATGATGCTGGCCAATGCAGCCCTTTCCATTGTTTATGTCGGCACATTGCCGATCATTCTGGCGTTGTTTTTCAGCTTCTGGTATCAAAACACGCCTTTTTACTGGGCCATGGCCAGCATGGCGCTGGGCACCTATATCTTTTTCATCTATCTGATGTCATATCTGCATTCAAATACGCTGACCACCTTGATGCTGCGCTCGGAAAAGGATGCGCTGATTGCCGAACTGGAGCAATCACACTCTGTTTCTGAAGAAGGACGGCGACGCGCTGAAGCCGCCAATCTGGCGAAATCGCGTTTTCTCGCCACTATGAGCCATGAGCTGCGCACCCCCTTGAATGCCATTATCGGTTTTTCTGAAATGATGAAAGATGAAATGCTGGGCGGGCATAATGTCTCCGCTTATAAAGGCTATTCGGAAGATATTCACAATAGTGGCAAGCACCTGTTGAACCTGATCAATGAAATCCTCGATATCACCCGTATTGAAGCGGGCAAATATGACCTCAATGAAGAGGCCATCAGCCTGCCGCAGGTCCTCGAAGAGTGCTGCTATCTGGTGAAAATGCGCGCTGATGCCAAACGCATCATGCTGAGGCAAAACTATCAAAATGATCTGGAGCGTTTGTGGGCCGACGAGCGGGCCATCCGCCAGATTGCCCTCAACCTGTTGTCGAATGCCATCAAGTTCACCCCAACAGGCGGCACCATCACCATTACTGCCGGGCATACCAGCGACAGGGGGCAATATCTCTCCATCAAGGATAATGGCCCCGGCATTCCGCAAGACGAATTGCCGCGTGTCCTCACCTCTTTTGGTCAAGGCTCCCTTGCTCATGAAAATGCCGAAGGCGGCACTGGCCTTGGCCTGCCCATTGTCAAGGGACTGATCAAGCTGCATGATGGCCGCTTTGATCTGAAAACAAAAATGCGCGAAGGTACGGAAGTTATCGCCATGTTCCCGAAATCGCGTGTGCTGCAGGTCATGCCGCAAATCCAGCCAGAACTGGCCGATAACTTCGATCAAAAGATCAAGACAAAACAAAAGGCCAAAATTTTGCAGGACAAAAACAGACCGGCCCCGCAGAACCTCACCGAGCGTGAAACCCTCTGCATAGAAACCACCCCGGCGGTCTGATTTCGGGCACACGCCCTAACAATGCCGTTTTATCACGCTTTTGTGGCCAGAGCGCATTCTCAGATCAGACGGGATTAACCTCATGACAGCCTGGCTTGGCCTCATTATTCTTGCAATCGCCGCCCTCTTGCTGGTTACGCGCTCAGGTGGCGACACCATTATTGGTTTCGAGCAGGCTGACTTTGCCGGGATCGTCACCGGAATGGTATTGCTGATCTTTATCGGTGGCGGCACTCTTATGGCCTATAAGGGGCAAGGCTCCAAGGCGCTGAAGGATATTGCCATCTGGCTGGCCATCATGCTGGCTCTGGTGACGCTTTACAGCTTTCGCTTTGAATTCGAGGCCGTTGGCAGGCGCGTCGCCAATGAACTCATGCCCGGTTTTGCAACCTCTTCCTATCGCAACCAAAATGGTGAAATCGTGGTGCGCATTCCCCGCCGCGCTGGCGGTCATTATATCGCTCGTGTTCGCATAAATGGCGCACCGGTTGAAATGCTGGTAGATACCGGTGCCAGCAGCGTTGTGCTTACCCCAGCCGATGCTGAACGTGCTGGTATTAACACCGCAAAACTGTCCTATTCCATACCGGTAAGCACCGCAAACGGCTCTGCCATGGTCGCCATGGTACGCCTGCGGGCAGTCTCTGTTGGTGATATTGGCGCGCGCAATATTCAGGCGCATGTCTCTTCTCCCGGCGCGCTGTCGCAAAGTCTGCTGGGCATGAGTTTTTTAAGCCACCTGCGTTCTTATGAAGTTACCAATGGTATGCTGATCCTGCGCCGCTAGAGCAGATCCCGAGTGCACACAATCTGCTCTACGCGTCAATCTTCAAAATATTTGATATTAACCAAACATTAGGCAAATCCGGCAGGGATATTGCAAAGCTTGTTGTTTATACTGAGGGAAAATTGCCGTTTGCCCAATAATGTAAAACAAACCATCTGCTTTGCAGGAGCCTTTAATGACCAGTGCTGTGCGTACCCTTCTTTCTGAAGCCCTTCTCTGGCTGTCGGTGTTTATCATCGCCCTCACCGCCTTTTTCTTTCTTGATGACCGCATTGGCAGTTTTATGGACAAAAACTCTCAAAACGGCTCGCAAGTCTCACAACAAGAAGGCGAACGCTCGTTTCTCTCGAACACGCAAAAAACATCCTTGCAGGAAGAAGAGGCCGTTGAGGGGCGCGTCACCCTGCAGGCCGGACGTTCCGGGCATTTTGAGGTCAAGGCCTTTATCAATGAAAACAGTGTCAATCTGCTGACCGATACCGGCGCGACCTATGTTGTTTTAACCTGGGAAGATGCGGAAAACCTCGACCTCACCGATCAACTGAAATTCACTGCAGAAGCGCGCACGGCCAATGGCGTTTCCAGAGTCGCCCCGATCATTCTGGATAGTATAGAAGTGGGAGATATCATCGTTCATAACGTCAAGGCGTTCGTCGCGCAGGAGGGCAAACTTTCCAGCAGCCTGCTGGGCATGAGCTTTATCGGTCGCCTGTCGAGTTTCAAGATGAGTGGCCGGGAGTTGATACTGGAGCAATAGTCGTTTACAGAGCAACCAGTACTCAATATTCCTGATACTCCATTTTACGAGGCTCCCCCATGACCCCCCCCAAATCGGCATCCCTCTCCGCTGAAAAGTCCGCCAAACCCCGTACCGGTCTAAAAGCCAACACCGCCGAATTTGAGCGTCACTCTTTCATCAAGCCCACTGGTTTTCGCGAATATGATGCGCGCTGGATTTTTGGCGAGGAAATCAACCTTATCGGCATCCACCAGATCGGCGTTGGCATGGCCGAACTGTTTCGACGGCGCGGCGTCCCCTTGCGCATTGTCGTTGGCCATGATTATCGCTCTTACTCCTCCTCCATCAAATATACGCTGATTTCGGGCCTGCTGGCCGGTGGCATGGAAGTGTTTGATATTGGTCTGGCCCTCTCCCCCACTGCCTATTTCGCCCAGTTTGATCTGGATGTTGAAGGGGTCGCCATGGTGACGGCCTCGCACAATGATAATGGCTGGACCGGCATCAAAATGGGCCTCGACAAGCCTTTGACCTTTGGCCCGGATGAAATGGGCGAGCTCAAAGACATCGTGCTGGCTGGCGTCCCTGCCGCGCCGGGTGGTGGCAAATATCATGTCATTGACGATATGGCCGAGCGCTTTATCAATCACCTCGCCGACCGCCCCACGATCAAGCGCAAACTCAAAGTGGTGTGCGCTTGTGGCAATGGCACAGCTGCCGCCTTTGCCCCGCAGGTTCTGCGCGCTGCCGGATGTGAGGTCATTGAACTGAATTGCGAGCTTGATCACAGCTTCCCCAATCACAACCCCAACCCTGAAGACATGAAAATGCTGCACGCCATGCGTGACGCTGTGCTGGAGCACAAGGCGGATCTCGCCCTTGGCTTTGATGGCGATGGCGACCGCTGCGGCGTTGTCGATAATAAAGGTGAAGAGATTTTCTCCGACAAGATCGGGCTGATGCTGGCCCGCGATATCTCTAAAACCCACAAGGGGGCCAAATTCGTTGTTGATGTGAAATCAACCGGCCTGTTCATGACCGACCCGGTATTGAAGGAAAACGGCGTCACCACGGATTACTGGAAGACCGGCCATTCCTATATCAAGCGCTATTCCCATGACAATAACTGCCTTGTTGGTTTTGAAAAATCGGGCCATTTCTTCTTCAACAAACCGTTGGGCTATGGCTATGATTGTGGGCTCACATCTGGCCTGGCTGTGCTCGACCTGCTCGATCACAACCCCGACAAAAGCATGAATGATCTGTATGGCGAGCTGCAAACCAGCTATCAGTCGCCCACCATGTCGCCCCATTGCGCCGATGAGGTCAAATATGAAGTCGCCGACCGCATTATTGAACATTTCAAGTCGCAAGCTGAAAATGGCGGCACGCTGGGCGGTCAGAAAATCACCGAAGTCATCACGGTAAACGGCATCCGCATGGTACTGGAAGACGGCAGCTGGGGCCTTGTGCGCCCAAGCTCCAACACCCCGCAACTCGTCGTCGTCGTCGAAAGCACCAGTTCAGACGAAATGATGCGCGCCATTTTCAAGGACATCGACGCCCATCTAAGTACCTATGAAGAAATCGGCGAATATAACCAGAAGCTTTGATCAAGGCCGGACAGCTTTTGGCTTTACCAACAAACATCTTCACCGGACGAGCTTTGAGGCCTGTCCGGTGATCCAATGAAGATGTGCAATAAATTGGTTGTGTAGGCTTAGGTAAACTCCAATGGACTGCCGCTTGCGATACAATATGATCGCGGCAGAGATGAAATCAGGGTGGTTTAAAATTGGGAGGTGAACAATATACAATGCCCCCGGTCGCCTGATAATCATAACAGCTAATGGGTGTTGCCTGACAAAAACACCTGCAATATATAGAACGCAAAACTACCCACGAGAAAAGCCGCATAAGACCCAAATACCGAGGTCAGGAAAAGCCCCAGCCCCCCTTGCCCCTCCAGCATACTCGTGATGGACACGAAAATCGCGGCGACCAGATATGCGGTCGGAATCGCCAAAATCAGGCCACTCACAGCAAGGGTTGAGAGAATATTCAACCAGGCCGGTTCAAAAAAATCGATCAGCATCTTCGGGGCCAGTTCCATTTCAGGAAACAGTCTCTCCAGGACAAAACCCGCCGCAATCATCGCCATCACAATGAACCAGCTGGTAAAAAGATATTTCCAGCCTCTATCCAACCTAGAGCTGACCGGAATGGTCAATTGCAGAGTTGTCAGTTGATCTTTTGTCAATTGCGGTGTCATTTTCGGGCCCTCCCTTTGATGTTGCGATCATTAACAAATAGTAATATTTAGCCAAAAAGGGAACTGTCAAAGGCTGTTCAAAGCACGCCAATCCCTATCAGAACCCCTCATCGGACTGCAGGGCGTGCGCATGGGCCGCTTGACAGCGGCAAGCGCACTATCCTATAGCCGATTGGTCTGACAGACGTTCAACCCTATAATCTGGTAATATGGCGCACCCCATGCAAATCACCCGGCTTTTCGAATTTGACAGCGGCCACCGCATCCCCAACCACAATAGCAAGTGCCGCAATATGCACGGCCACCGCTACAAGCTGGAGCTCACACTGGCCGGAAAAATCCTAGAAACCCCAGACCAGAGCTTTGAAGGCATGGTGCTCGATTTCGCCGATGTCAAACGGCTGGCGCTGCAATTCCTCGATATGCTCGACCACGCCTTTCTGGTCTGGGACGGCGATCAGCAATTGCTCGACTTCCTGGCAACCACTGACAGTAAATTCGTCGTCATCCCCTATATTCCAACCGTCGAAAACCTGGTCAAATTCATCGACGAACATTTGCAACCAGTGTTCGCGCAGACCTATAATGACAGCCTGACAATCAAATCCATCAAATTATGGGAAACACCCAACTGCTTTGCCCAAATCACCCATGAGTAAAAACCGCTAAAGCAGTTTGCCATCAAAGGGCACCTCTTCTCTGCGAGGCTTGGCATCTTGACAGACGGTCTTGGGGACTAGTCCCCAAACCCCAATTCTCAAAATGGTTTCCAAAGGCTAGCCTTTGGTTCCAGCTGAACAGGCTGCCCGCCCGGCGAGGGCAAGCCCTGCAAGGGCTTTACGGCGCAATAAGGAAGTCCCCCATGCCTGACAAAGCCTCCATCAAAGTCACCGAGATCTTTTATTCCGTGCAGGGTGAAGGGATCAATGCCGGGGTGCCTAGCGTCTTTGTCCGTCTGTTTGGGTGTAATCTGACCTGCTCGTGGTGTGATACCAAATATGCCTGGCACAAGGATTTTGCACGTTTTGACAAGAGGAGCGCGGTGCAGGTGGCCGAGCAGATATGCGTTTATGGCCTTTCCAACAATGTGGTTTTTACAGGTGGCGAACCCGCTTTGTTGCAGCCAGCCATCCGCAAAATTCGCAAAGAGCTGTTGGTGCTCAGCTCTGACTTTAGCTTTGAAATTGAGACCAATGGCACGCTGGCGATTACCGATTCTTTCTGGGATGTCATCAATATTTCACCCAAACTGGAAAATTCAGGTCAAAAACCCTATGAGATCCTGGCGCAGGGTTGGCCGCAAAAAAGCTGGTGGAAATTTGTCGTTGATCACAAGGCCGACCTAACTGAAATTCTAGCGCTCATGGAAAAACATAATATATCGCACCAGCGCGTCATGCTGATGCCGCAAGCGCAGACCCGTAAGCAGCTGGTGGCCGCCTCGCCCAAAATCATTGAACTTTGTAAGCAACACGGCTTTCGTTTCTCACCACGCTTGCAGGTCTTTGTCTATTGCGATAAAGCGGGAGTATAGAGCGTTTCAGCTTTGATATGGATCAAACCTGAAACACTTAAGTCAGCGTCTATGGCATATGGCCTGCTGACCAATGAACCGCGTTGAAGGGACAACGGTTTGACGATGACATCTGGTAGACCTTGAAGGAAAACAGAGCAGATATGAAAAGGGCACTGATCATATTATCCGGCGGGCTTGATAGCACCGTTCTGGCCCACGATATTCTGGCGCGCGGCGAAAAACAGCTGGCCGCCGTTTCCTTTGACTATGGGCAAAAACACACGCGTGAACTTGAGTGCGCGGCCAGACAGGCGGCATTGCTCGGCATCGAACACCAGACCATCGCCCTGCCCTTTATCGGTGAACTGTTTGACAGTGCGCTTCTCAAAAAAGGCGATGAGCTGCCGAAGGGCCATTATGAAGACGATAATATGAAACAGACCGTCGTGCCCAACCGCAATATGATCATGTTGTCGATTGCCACTGGCATCGCCATCAGCCAACAGCGCACCGAGCTGTTTTATGGCGCTCATGGCGGCGACCACGCCATATACCCCGATTGCCGCCCCGACTTTGTCGAGGCCATGAAAAGCGCCCTGCAGCTCTGCGACTGGCAAAAAATCAAGCTGCACGTTCCCTATCTGCAGGATGACAAGGCCAAAATCGTCAAGCATGGGCTGAACCTCGGTGTTGATTTCGCACAAACCTGGACCTGTTATGCGGGCGGTGCGCACCCCTGCGGAAAATGCGGCAGCTGCGTAGAACGGGCGCAGGCTTTCGCCCTTAACAAAGTCAAAGACCCCCTTTTGACAAGCCAATAAATCCCATTTTCGAACACCTGTTTACCTTCTCCTAAAGTTTACCCTCTAAACTGTTTCCAAATATAAGGAAAAACAGCGAAATGGCGAAACGGCAATCGATCCAGCTGGCGACAATGATCGTCATCTCCGCTGCTTTCGTCACGGTTCCTCATTTTCTGTTCTATTATATTGTTTTTGTCTGGAAAAGTTCGAGCCTGCTATTCGTTGACCTTTTTTTTGGAGTGGTCGGCATATCTGTTGGCTTTTTGGCCGCTCGCGCCCTGTTTCCACCGCTCGGCCCCCTCGATGAACTTGACGAAGCCATTGCTAATGGTGAGTTCGTGCCCTATTTCCAGCCGATTATCAATCTGGGCTCCAGCGAGATTGCCGGTTTTGAAATGCTGGCGCGCTGGATCAAGCCCGACGGCAGCATGGTGTCGCCGGGTATCTTTATCCCGTTAGCAGAAAATTTCAGTCGAATTGATGCCATAATATTTGCCTTGCTGCACCAGGCTGGCCTGTCTCTTGGCAAAGAACTGCGCGCCAACCCGCATTTAAAACTGACCTTCAACGTCACACCGGATCAGTTTCTGGACCCCAAATTCCTGCCACGCCTGCTTGATGTGCTGAAAATTGTTGATCTGTCCCCGACTTGCCTTGTCGCTGAAATTACCGAGAGACAACCGATCAATGATCTTGATCTGGCCTGCGAAGTCATTGCTCACTATAAAAAAAAGGGTATCCGCATCGCCATTGATGATGCAGGCACGGGGCACAATGGCCTGTCCTCAATACAAAAACTCGATGTTTCCACCATCAAGCTCGACAAGATTTTCATTGATGGCATTGTTGATAATGAGCGCGCCCGTCAGATGGTCGAGATGCTCGCCAATTTGGCACATCAATATCAAATGAGTGTCGTGGCCGAAGGCATCGAAACCCCCGAACAGGCACTTGCCGCGCAAGCCATCGGTATAAAAGAAGGTCAGGGCTTTTATTTCGCACGTCCCCTCCCGGCAAAAGATCTTTTATCCTTACTGGATGAACAGAAAAAACCGCTGACCCAGAACAATACACCAACAACCAGTCCCCGGTTAACAACCAAAAAGCGCGTGGATAACATGCGCATAGCCAGTTAAATGCTCTCCAGTTAATACTATTGGTATGATTGTAAAAGCACACTCAAAACATGCATATTCATGGTGTTGATCCCCTTTGCAGGGCCCCATAACCTCCTCCCCTTTTCCTGTTATTTGCTCTTTTTATAAGGGTATTCCCTGATACACCTCATGAAAAAACCTAATATCAATTTCATGTGCGACATTATAGCCTTGCAATTGCAACAGCGGTTTTTTAAACTCGCAATCACTGCACGCCACAAATTATAAAATAAAAGTGTAGAATAAAAACAAGAACACAGCTTGCGAGACAAAAAGTCTCTGTTGCCAATAATGCAGAAAAAACCGGAGCTTCATTCGGACAAAGAAGGCAATCGTTCGATTGCGAAAAATACTGCAAACCGGCTTAGTCAGATCCATAATATAGGCTCAACTATATTATGGATCTGCTTAAGCCATAATAGAAAACAAGAGAGGAACAAGATGAGCGAACAAATCCATCTTAAGGTCGTTGACAGACGTAGTTTTGTGCTTGGCGCATCTGCTGCAGCTGCCTTTGCAGCGCTTGCCCCGTTGGGCGCCAGCCCGGCCAATGCA
>JAKIUO010000105.1 GCA_021647535.1 Hyphomicrobiaceae bacterium | reverse complement strand
CTCGTGACGCAAATTTACAAGACTGTGATCTTCAACAACCAACTCAACATCATGCAACACACGCCGTACCGTACTGACAATCAAATGACACTGCTTCTTACCACGTGCCTTTGACCAGATATGCAAAGTCAAGGCGTGCTCATCACCACGCTCACTACTCGTACTCCAATCACGCGCTACAACATTTCCAAGCGACACAAACGGATAGGCCGCACGCTGGGGAACAAAATCATACACATACGAACCACCAAGCAACACACTCAAACCAACATCTGACTTTAACGCCTGCACAACACTCTTTTGCAACGACCAACTAGCACTTTCACTCATCTAAACACTCCACAAACGCACGCACACCCAAACGCAGCACAGACAAACGAACAACTGCAAACGGTTCACTGAACGGCAACGCAACGGAACAAAAAAGATTACAAATGGAACTGGGGGGAAACTTTGAACTGACAGATACAGAGCGCACTTACTGGTACAAAAAAGGCACGAACAACTGAACTGACACAGATTTACTGACAAAAACTGACTGACTTGAAAACTGATTGGCAACGAACGAACAACTTGCGGAACAACTCAAAACAACGTCAACACAACCAACTTTTTGCAAACAACTCTTGTTACAAAACCCTTTGTCAGGGTTATTTGACGATCCGCCCCGCCAAAGACCGCGGGACCTGAATTCTTCAGCGAGGGCGAAATCGTCTTGCCTTTAGAGCCGCTCTGTTGAGTGCGCCCTGAAGACACTTATGAATTAATCCCCCAAGCTTGTTGAAAGAAGGGAGCAAAAAGGGCGTTTCAGTGGAATTCTTCGTACCAAACTCAATATTTGCGCCATAATCTCCCTCACTGACCACCAGATACTCGCCTGAGCGCGCGCTCTTCAGCACCTTCAGAGAAGATATAAGCTTTTGTTTATCTACACATTTGTCATCCATATGCTCGATCTCGCTGATCGCCTGCTCCCGCAAATGCTCTGCTATGGCGCGCATTTCGGGCTCTATATTTATTTGTTCGATTCTTTTTAAAAGCGCCTGTTCAAAGCCCTCTGGCGATGAATCGCGACCCTTTCCTCTATTATCCAGCATATTCACAACTCCCGCTCTTCACATAAAGCACGCAACCATTGGCTTTTTTCATCGACGTTGATCACAGCGGTGATCTCAAAAATACGATTGCCCTTGCGAAAGCGCATCTCGGGCAAGGCCAGCGTTCTATATCTAAGGGTGATTTCATGGGTCAGGCGCGAAGCATATTGCCCAGCTCCCAGACGCTCGCGACCCGACAGGGGTTTGATGGCCACCCACAAGGGGGCGATCTCTTCCCATATAATGGCCACGCCGCCGCCGCCATCATCCGTCTTGGTCATGCTCTCCAGACTTATCCGGTGGCGCAAGGCCCCGGCTCGCATATTGGTCCCGGCTCTTCCCATACTCACAGGCGCACCCTCCGATAGCTATTGGTCAGCATCAGCACCATTTGCGGGATCTCACGCACCTCACCCGCCAGCCCCACCGGCTCGCGGCGTTCATACCAATGGGCCGTCAAAAGCAGGATGGCCTGGCGCAAAGGCTGCGGGACATCGAAGGCCAGCGAACCAAAGCCAGCTGAAAACGAAATATCAATGCCATTATAAGAACGCCCCGGCATCGGGCGCACCACGCCATCGCGCCAGACCAAGCGCGCTGGCTGCGATATGGCGTCAAGCGCATAACGCGAAGAGGCAACAACGCTGCTCGCATCATCCGCATTATAGAGGGTAAGGGCACTCACCGCCTGCACCGGCGACAAAGGCAGAGACACATCCGCACCCGCTGGCCATTGATCGAGCACCAGCGACCATTGCTGTGTGATAAATGCCAGGCCCAAATGGGTCTCCAGATGAATACGCGCCGCTGTGATCAGACTGGAAATCAACACATCCTCATCCGCATGATCAACACGCAAATGATCCTTGGCCTCGACAAGCGAAACCGGCTCCAGCACCGGGCCAGAGGTCAGTAAAAGGGCCATAACAAGACCTTTCATACAAATTTTAATGATATAGATACAGGGTGAATTTGACGCTATTCGTCATCTCGAGAGGTCGAGCCATTTTGTTTCATAAAGGCTAAAACGACCGTGCCAATTACGCCACCACCGATAACGGCACCAACCCACTCGGCTCCATTCTTAACTGCATAAGCCGAAACACCAAGAGCCGATACTGCAAAAAGAAATGCAAATACTTTTCCAATGAGCAAATCTCTCATTTCAGCCTTGAAAGACCTGGATTCGAGGTCCCTCCGATGGGACGCCTCTTTCTCAAATTGCTCGAATATGCGCTCAGCACCGTTTGTAACTAAAACGTCATATTCTGCCATTGTTGCTGGAGGAGGAAGAGGAGCAACCCATTCCGTGCGAACAGATACAACCCTCTCCTCTCTAGCTGAAGGTTGATCTACCTCAATTTCCTGATCTTTTTTTGATACATCCCCTGCCTGAGAACGTGGTTTACGAGGTTTTTTCACGCTTCCTCTCCCTATCAATTACACTTCCCAGATCTTGCCCAACTCGGCACCAATCTTTATAGAATGCAGTATAGGTAGAGCTATGAGGATAACCTTTTTTAAATCGGCTATCCTTCATACCAGCAGTGGCCATATCAGCTAATCCACGGACAAAACCACGCCGTAGATTATATAGTCTTTTGGTCGTTTGTTTGCTCATCGGCTTTCCAACATTGCTCACGAATTACATTTTAGAGTTGATTATATATAGTCTGTTGATAAGACGTTAGCAAATCAACAGTTTTCGCAAACGGAGAAGCGCAAGCGGCAGGGAGGGAACACCCGCGCTTCTCCTATCCCCCATGAGGGGAATTCGTTGTTTCTTTGTCTCACGGCTATTTTGACGCTATCGCGTCAAGCCTGCGACGGCGCGCACAACGCGCGGCGCGTGGTCACGCTTGCCTCCCTTCGGTCGGGGTTCTTTTTCCTTGTTGTGTTTTGCCATGGAAAAAGAACCCCGCAGGCGTACCCGCCAAGGCAAGGGCAACTGCCCGCCGCGCTGTAGCGCGCGCCGCCGCAGGGCCGCCACTGTCAAGTGGCGAACAGCCCGTGAGACAGACTAAGCGATGCCGAACTTCATCAGCTTGATGGCATCGAAATCCTGCACGCCGCCGCCGACACGTTTGGTTGTATAGAACAAAACATAGGGTTTTGAGCTGTAGGGGTCACGCAGCACACGCAGGCCGATGCGATCGACGATCAGATAGCCGCGATTGAAGTCACCAAAGGCGATGGAGGTGGTATCGGTGGCGATGTCCGGCATATCCTCGCTTTCGGCGATGGGGAAATGCATCAGGGTTGGTGCGGCCCCCAGTTGCTCGCCGGGTTGCCAGATATAATCACCATTGGCATCCTTGATCTTGCGGATCTCGGCCTGGCTGGCGCGGTTCATGACCCAGTGGGCGTTGCCGCGATAGCTGGACTTGACGCTGTAAACAAGGTCAATGAGATTGTCCGACGGGTTGGCGGCGGCAAAGCCCCCGGCGACCCCGGTTGGCACATAGCCCAGATTGCCCCAGGTCCAGACGCTGTTATCAACCGTTGCATAGGACAAAAATCCTTTCGGCTTGTTGATGCCATCACCACTGACAAAGGCCGTGCCTTCCTGCTCGGCAAAAGCCAGGCGCACTTCTTCGGCGATCCATTCATCAACATTCACCGCTGCATCATCAAGCAAGGTCGAAGTCGCCGCTGGCATGGCGTACAATTCCATCGTGGGAAAGGTCAACTCGGCCAGCGCCGGTGAGGTGGTTTCGGGCCGCGCCGCGTTCTCGCCAACCCAGCCAGTACCAGGGCCAGAAATAGAGAACGGCTTCTTGAAGCTGGTGCCAGAAACTTCTCTGATACCGGCAATGGCGCGGATCGGCGAAATGTCTTTCAAAGATTGCATCACCGCCCGCTCGGTTTCAAACGGTACAAGATAGCCACCATCTGGATCAGAACCAACGGACAAAGCCTTTGCTTCCAGCGCCCGAAGATTACCCGCTTCACCCTTGCGCATATAACCCTCAAAGGCCGATTTATGCGCAAGTCCCGCCACAGAAGACGAAGTCCCGCCAACTCCTCCAGACAGCGGTGGACGGGCAGACTTG
This sequence comes from Hyphomicrobiaceae bacterium, assembly GCA_021647535.1. Taxonomy (GTDB): domain Bacteria; phylum Pseudomonadota; class Alphaproteobacteria; order Rhizobiales; family JAKIUO01; genus JAKIUO01. Next base: position 6,118 of record JAKIUO010000105.1, on the reverse strand, counting down.
GCCACCATCTGATCCAGCGTACGGTTCAAACGCTCCAGCTTTTCTTCCGTCACAACATCGCTGGCAGAGCGCTTTTCAACCTGCTCAAGGCGCTGGTCATTGGTCGCCTTGAAATCCTCAAAAGCCCGCATAAACTCATCAAACGCCCCCGCAACATCATCGCCGCTTGCCGCTTTATTTTCATATTCACTCATATAACTGTCTCCTGTTTCTTTCTTGCTGCCCCCTCTCCCCGGCCCTCTCCCCGAGGGGAGAGGGCTAGGGTGAGGGGGAAACCAACAATTCAATCGCTCTTCATCATCTGTGCCGCCCGTCGCATCGCGCTGACCAGCTGCCCTGTTTCATTGCCGGCAGCGTCCTGCTTGACGACAAGGTTTTGGTAGCCCGAGCGGATCACTGCTCTGGCATTTTGGCGCGTTAGTCCGGCATCCCGCACGAGCCAGCGCTCAAATTCTCTTATTGTTGGAAGGCTCCCGCTTTTCACCTTGCTGATGCGTGCGTTGGGCAGCATCGGGAAGGTGACGATGGAGATTTCCCACAGATCAATCTCATGGAGACGACGCACTTTTCGCGCCTTGTCACTGCGGCCTTTGAGGGTGCGAAAACCAATCGACAGACCATCAAGCGCCCCTTCGCGCATCAGGCTAAGCACTTCGCGCGCTCTGGCGACATCGGGCAACAGCTGGCCACGCACGAACAGGCCGCGCTGATCTTCGCGGATCTCACGCCACACGCCGATGGGTTCGCCCGGATCGTGCTGAAACAGCATACGGATCCCCCCTGCCCCACGCTTTTTAAGGCTTTTGGCAAAGGCCCCAGGCATGACAATATCGCCGCCCATATCCTTTTGCCCGAACAGGCTGGCATAGCCTTCAAAGCTGCCATCCGTCTGCACAGCCTTGAAATCCAGCGGTGCAAATTTTCGTTCGCCCCCCGGTTGTTGGTGACACAGGTTCATATTATATCCTGACTGTTGATGATGTTTATGCGAAAGACTGTAACCCGTGCGCCACCATTGCGCCGTAATCTGCGGGTGGCACCGCATCGCCATTGTTCCCCCCCCGTTCTCCCTTACAGTCAGGGCAGTATTCTTATTTTGGGGGCGTTTATCCTATGAAAATGATGGCTATTTTTATCTCATTGCTGCTCGGCAGTGGTCTGCTGGCAGGCTGTTCCAATATTGGCGCTGTGAATGGCGTGCCGGTCAAGCGCGTTGCCGGAGACGGTGGCAATACAGGCTTTTGCGCCAGAAACCCGATGACCTGTATGCTTGGCGCAGCCGCTATTGTTGGCGGCACCGCCGTCATCGTTCACAACAGCAAGGGCAACAACGCGGTAACACCAGCCCCTTCCGGGATCCGCTAGCACCAGAAGGGACGGTCAGTCATTCATTGCCGTGGGGTATTCAGCTGCGCTCGCGCAGCCATTGGGCGAAGGTGCGCTCATCCATTTCGCCTGCCGCCAAGGCGATAACCATGCTGGCGGCCTCGACCTCGCTGGCGGTCAGCTCCAGCCCATTGCTTCCCAGAAAAGAGTAAGCGGCAATGAAGCCGGTGCGCTTGTTGCCATCGACAAAGGGATGGTTTTTGACAATACCCGTCGTATAGGCCGCCGCTAATGCGCACAGATCGGGAGCCGGTTTCTCATAGCTGAATAATTGCTGCGGACGCGCCAGCGCCGATTGCAAGAGCCCGTCATCGCGCACCCCCACCGCCCCGCCATAGCGGGCCAGCAAAGCCTCATGGATCGCGTATATTTCATCTAACTCCAGCCAGACCGGAGCACTCATTTGGCCAGCTCGCGCAAGGTGTTGCGATATTTTTTCATAAATTTTTCGGCAATTTCCATCGTCCGCTCAAACTTCTTGCTGCGTGAACCAACCAGAATGCCGTCCTGCGCCCTTGTCGCCACCAGTTCATCACCCTCGCCCACTTCCAGCTCGGCCAATAGCTCTTTGGGCAGCACCACGCCAAGTGAATTACCAATTTTCCTGACCTTGAGTTTTTTCATCTTTGGGCTCCTGCTTATTGTTGCGTACTAACATCAGTTATAACATGGAGCCAAAACGGCAACAAGGCAGAAAAAACTCACACCTGCTCGCCCTCTTCCAATGGCCCATAGCCCAGCGCCTCTCGTTTTTCATTCGTCGTGAGGAAATCCGCTTTAGCGATGCGTTGCCAACGAGCGTCGCGCTCGCCAGACAGCGCCTCGATATTGTTCAGGTCCGGTTTGAGCGACAGCTCCGCGCCAGCGCTCTCGTCCAGCCAGTTGCAAAGGGCGCTGCTGGTGCGATTGACCAGTGGCAGAACCGTCTGTCGCCAGAAGGTGCGGTTGGCCTCTTGATAGTTTGAATAGGTGTTGTCACCCGGAATGCCCAGCAGCATGGGCGGCACGCCAAGCGCCAGAGCAATCTCGCGCGCCGCCACCCATTTGGCCTCGATAAAATCCATATCGCGCGGTGAATAGCCCATGGGTTTCCAGTCCAGCCCGCCCTCCAGCAACATGGGACGCCCGGCATTCATGGCCCCTTGATGGGAACTTTCCAGCTCGGCCTTCAGGCGATCAAACTGCTCCACCGAAAGGCTGTTTTCCTTGCCCCCATAAACCAGCGCCCCCGATGGCCGTGCCGCATTATCAAGCAAAGCCTTGTTCCAGCCCCCTGCCGCATTGTGAATATCAAGGCTAAAGGCCGCCGCCTCAAGGGGGCTCATACCATAATGGTCATTGAGCGGATTAAACAGGCTCATATGCAAGATCGGCTTTTGCCCCTCAATCGCCTGATGAAAACGCATCTGACGACCGGCCACGCTATACTCATAAAATTCCGGCCAGCCATCCTCCCCCGGCACCAGCTTCATGCGGTCCGGGCGCAAAACATGCAACTCAAGTACCTCACGATCATTGCTCACCGCTTCAAGATAAGCATTGCCCGCCACCATCAAATAACCATACCAGTCCTCCAGCAGATCCGATCCGCTCTGGGCGCTGTTGGGCCGCTGTAAAAGCGACAATAACGGATGCTCATCCAGCACCTCCGCGCCCTCATGCACCCGCAATGGCACCGATGCCGCACTCTCGGCAATCATCCGCACGCAACGATAAACAATGGCATTCTGCATAAAGCCTTCTCGCGCCAGCGCCCCATAATCACGCGGCGTCCACACCGGTTGCCCGGCGCTCTGCAAAGCAATCAGCGCACCAGTGGCACTCTGCTTTTGCTCGAAAAGAGCGGAGAGCTTGTTTAGAAAAGACGGCATATAGAATGTACTCCTCATAAAGCGGCTAACGCCGCTCCCCCTCGCCGGGGGAGGCAGCTTATTCAGCTGGAACCAAAGGCTAGCCTTTGGAAACCATCTAGTGATGGGGTTTGGGGACCAGTCCCCAAGACAGTCTGTCAAGACGCCTGCCCGGCGAGGGCATTTTTGCGTCTGCAAAAACTGTTTGCGTTCGGCAGGTACATGCGGCAGATTGGCGCAATCAAATAACAACGAGCGAGGTCACCATGTCTGATAAGCCCCATTCCTTCGACACATTAGCTGTTCATGCTGGCGCTGCGCCGGACCCGGCGACCGGCGCGCGCATTACGCCGATTTATCAGACGACGGCCTTTGCCTTTAACGATGCCGATCATGCGGCCCGTTTGTTTGGCCTACAGGAATTTGGCAATATTTACACGCGCATCATGAACCCGACGCAGGACGTGCTTGAAAAACGCGTTGCAGCGTTAGAAGGTGGCACGGCGGCGCTGGCGGCGGCGTCTGGCCATGGCGCACAGCTGCTTGTCCTTCATAATCTCATGCAGCCGGGCACCGAAATCATCGCGGCGCGTCAGCTTTATGGTGGCTCCGTCAACCAGCTTGGCCATTCCATTAAAAATTTCGGCTGGTCGGTCAAATGGGCTGATGTCGAAGATCCTGCCAGTTTTGAGGCGCTGGTCAATGACAATACGCGGGCCATATTCATCGAAAGCATCGCCAATCCGGCAGGCCTTGTCACCGATATCGAAGCCATTGCACGGGTCGCCGAACAAGCCGGTGTGCCGCTCATTGTCGACAATACGATGGCGACGCCCTATCTGTGTCGCCCGTTCGATCACGGCGCCAATATCATCACCCATTCTTTGACCAAATTCCTTGGTGGCCATGGTAATTCAATGGGAGGTATCTTGATTGATGGGGGCAATTTTGATTGGATGGCCTCCGATAAATTCCCCATGCTGAGCCAACCCAATGACAGCTATCATGGCATGGTCATTGGCGATGTGTTTGGTGAAGCCTTCGGCCATATTGCCTTTGCCATCGCCGCACGCGTCCTCTCCTTACGCGATCTTGGCCCGTGCATCGCGCCCATGAACGCTTTTCTTATATTGAACGGCATCGAAACCCTGCCCCTGCGTATGCAACGCCATTGCGAGAATGCACTGACCGTTGCCAAATGGCTGGACGCCGATGATCGCATCGACTGGGTGAGCTATGCCGGACTTCCCGGCAGCGCCAACAACGCGCTCGCTCAAAAATACACGCCCAAAGGCCCAGGCTCGGTGTTCTCCTTTGGCCTGAAAGACGGCTTTGAAAGCGGCAAAAAACTGGTCAATAATGTCAAACTGTTCACCCACCTGGCGAACCTTGGCGACACCCGCTCCCTCATCATCCACCCCGCTTCTACCACCCATTCGCAACTCGACGAAGACGCGCTGAAAAAAGCAGGAGCCGGACCGGAAGTCATTCGCGTGTCGGTCGGTATCGAAGACGCAAGCGACCTTATCGCCGATATTGATCAGGCGCTCGGCTAAAGAGCGCCTGACGGCGCTTGCCCTCGCCGGGCAGGCATCTTTGCAGATGGCAGAAGGGGCTAGCCCCTTTCCCCCATCACATCAAATGGTTTCCAAAGGCTCGCCTTTGGTTCCAGCTGAAAGGCTGCCCGCCCGGCGAGGGCAAAATTGCGCCAGCAATTTACAGGCGTCGCACTCTCTATAGGCTTCGCACCCTGGGCTCCGCGTCTTTATTCAGCATCAGATCGGTCAGTGCCCAGACCAGTGCATCGAGGCGGTCAGGGCTTTTGCCGTTGGCGAGGCCGCCGGGACCAAAGTCGCACATTTCGTCTTCGAGTCGTGGCAGGGCTCCGACGTGGCGCACGCGGCCCTGTTCATAAAGAGCAGCAACGGGTTCAGCGCGCAGGAATTTGCCACGGCTGGCACGCACCATGCGCACAGGAGCGTTTTGGTCTACTTGCCTTATCAGCGTTTCAACCATTTCGCCGCCCTGGTTGACTTCGGCGACGATGCGGTCGGCTTTAAACAGATTGTAGGCGCGGATCGCGGCCCTTGCCCATTGCAACGGTGAGACCTGTTGAAGGCTTTCATCGGCCAGCACGACCCCGCGCCCGGCTTCATCGAGCCCGGCGACAATGATCCCGCAGGCGTCAGATTTGGCGTGACTGGTGACGGGCGGATCGACCGCAACGACGATGCGCATAAGTTCGGGCACTTCATTAAGGCGCAGGCTATCCAGTAATTTTCGCGACCACAGGGCATCCTCGCGGTCTTGTAGAATTTCAGCTTGTAGCTCCTGTCGGCCAAGCCGCGTGCCGCCATATTGATTGTTCATACGCTCCATAAAACCACGGGCCAGATTAACGCTGTTGACACTTGTTGCGACGCGATCAATAATGGTGTTTTTATCTTCCATGAGCTGCTTTAGCAGAGCAATCGGGCGCGGTGTTGTTGTGACGATCTGTCGAGGCTGGTCCCCGAGGCGCAGGGCGAATTGCAGCATGTCCCATGTCTCTTGCGGATAGCGCCATTTACAGAGTTCATCACACCATGCCGCCCCGAATTGTGGTCCGCGCAGGCTGTCAGGACGATTGCCGGAAAACATTTGGGCAATGCTGCCATTCGACCAGACCAGCTGCCTTTTCGAAACATCAAAACGGGGCTGCTGATAGATCGGATGAACGCCCAGCAGACCTGATTCTCCCTCAATCATCACAGAGCGCACATCGTCCAGCGTCTCGCCAACAAGAGCTATACGCTCAACGGGACGTTTTGAAAACCCGGGGAGCCCGAGCGCCATCCCGCGGACCCATTCAGCACCCGCGCGTGTTTTACCAACGCCCCGCC
>JAKIUO010000104.1 GCA_021647535.1 Hyphomicrobiaceae bacterium | reverse complement strand
CGTTTCGTTCTCCGTTTTGCAGAGCGCGTAAGCCAGCGTTAAGTCCTGTGTTTGGCAAATGCGGATTTTTGGCCGTTTGAGAAGGCAGGGGGTAAAACGACACCATAAGCGCGCTTTACGTTTTTGCACATGTCGTGGGCATCGGCGTTTGTTGCTCTTTCGAATGGGTCCCCGCCTGCGCGGGGATGACGTTTTCTTTGGTGTGATGTATCAGACGCAAAAACACTGGCGCGCATCACACATCCAGATTGGTCACGTTAAGCGCGTTCTCCTGAATGAATTCGCGGCGCGGCTCAACCACATCCCCCATCAACTTTGAGAAGATCTCGTCGGCTTCACCCAGATCACCAACTTTGACCTGCAGCATCGTGCGGGTGTCCTTGTCGAGTGTCGTTTCCCAAAGTTGCTCTGGGTTCATCTCACCCAAGCCTTTATAGCGCTGCATTTGCGAGATGCCTTTGCGCCCGGCGGCAAAGACCGCATCAAGCAGTGACGTCGGGCCGGTGATGATTGTCGCCGTGTCTTTATATTTCAGTTGCGACGGCGCACCGTAGATTTCACCAAGATAATCGGCATATTCATTCAGCTTGCGCGCATCAGCTGACGTCAGGAATGGCTGGTCAAAGCGGTGCACTTCTTTCACGCCCCGAACCATGCGCGATAGAATAAATCCGCCGTCTTCTGTCCGCTCAAACTCCCAGGTCCGCTCGGTCTCGTCGGCAATCTCGTTGAGTAACTCGCAGACTTTCACGCCAACCACTTCGGCCTTGTCCGCATCGTCGGTGATCTGCGGCCCGAACATACCGGCAATGGCGGCTTGCTCGACAATGGCGCGATCATAGCGCGAATGCATTCCGTCCATGGCTCGCAAGGAAGCACGGGCGCGCTCGACAATGTCCCGCAGATCGGCGCCAGTGCGCACTTCGCCGCCGGTCAAACCAAGCGTGGTTTCATGCAGGCCGGCGTCGATAAGATAATTATCCAGCGCGTCCTGGTCTTTGAGATAGGTCTCCGATTTGCCCTTAACGACTTTATACAGCGGCGGCTGGGCAATATACAGATGGCCCTTTTCCACCAGCTCCGGCATCTGCCGATAAAAGAATGTGAGCAATAATGTGCGGATATGAGCGCCGTCAACATCGGCGTCGGTCATGATGATGATCTTGTGATAACGCAGTTTTTCCAGATTGAAATCTTCACGGCCGATCCCCGTTCCGAGTGCCGTGATCAGCGTGCCAATTTCCTGCGAGGAAAGCATGCGATCAAACCGCGCCCGCTCAACATTGAGGATTTTGCCGCGAATGGGCAGGACGGCTTGAATTTCGCGGTTGCGCGCTTGCTTGGCAGAACCGCCGGCGCTGTCCCCTTCGACAATAAACATTTCGGTATTAGCCGGGTTCCGGTCTTTGCATTCTGCCAATTTTCCCGGCAAATTATTCATGTCGAGCGCACCCTTGCGCCGGGTCAGCTCGCGCGCCTTGCGGGCAGCTTCCCGCGCTGTGGCCGCTTCTACAACTTTTCCGACAATAGTCTTGGCCTCTTTGGGATGTTCTTCAAACCATTGCGAGAGCTGATCGCCAATGATGCTTTCCACCAGGGGACGCACTTCGGAAGAGACCAATTTGTCTTTGGTTTGCGAGGAGAATTTCGGGTCGGGAATTTTCACCGATAAAACGCAGGTCAGCCCTTCTCGTGCATCATCGCCCGACAGCGAGACTTTTTCTCTCTTGGCAATGCCGGAGCTTTCCGCATAGCGGTTAATGATGCGGGTCAGCGAACCACGAAAGCCCGCCAGATGGGTGCCGCCGTCGCGTTGGGGGATGTTGTTGGTGAAGCACAGGACATTCTCGTGATAGCTGTCGTTCCACCACAGGGCGCACTCCACCACGATGCCGTCCTTCTCGGTGCGGATGTGAATCGGCTCCGGTACCAGTGGCGTGCGGGCCCGGTCCAGATGTTTCACGAACTCCACCAGGCCGCCGTCATAGGCCATCTCCACCCGCTTCGGCTCCGGTCCGCGCAGGTCCTCCAGCACGATGCGCACGCCGGAATTCAGGAACGCCAGCTCGCGCAGCCGGTGCTCCAAGGTGTGGAAGTCGAATTCCGTCATGGTGAAGATCTCGGCGGAGGGCAGGAAGGTGATCTCCGTGCCCGTCCGCCCGCCGGCGTCCCCGGTCACCTTCAGCGGCGCCACGGGCTCGCCGAGGCGGAACTCCATCTCGTGCACTTTGCCGTCGCGCCAGATGCGCAGTTCAAGCCAGTCGCTCAAGGCGTTCACAACCGAAACGCCCACGCCGTGCAGGCCGCCGGAAACCTTATAGGAATTGCTGTCGAATTTGCCGCCCGCGTGCAGTTGGGTCATGATGACTTCGGCAGCCGAAATGCCTTCTTCGGTATGGATGGCCACCGGGATGCCCCGGCCATTATCGGAAACGCCAACCGAACCATCGGCATAGAGCACGACGCGCACCTCGTCGCAATGACCGGCCAGTGCTTCATCAATGGCGTTATCGACGACCTCATAGACCATATGGTGCAGGCCGGAACCATCGTCCGTATCACCGATATACATGCCAGGGCGCTTGCGTACGGCATCGAGCCCTTTGAGGACCTTGATGCTGTCGGCACCATATTCGGCTTCGCTGCCGCCGCCATTTTCAGTGTTTTGCGTTTCGTTGCTCATATGATTTTCTCGGAAGTTGAATTCTGGTGAATAGGAAAAAGCCCGATTTTACGCCCAAAAGAACGGGCGCTTGCAGGTTGAGTTTCATCACTATGGCGATCGCCACAGTCAGCACTTGTTTCCGTTTGTCTGGCCTTCATTATTGCGCACTTATCCCCTTCACACACCCTATCTGATAATTGTCGCATTATCGAGAGAAAAACACTGTGCGTCCTCGCCAAAAGGGGAAAAAATCTTGTGATCGGTTCCGGTCATAAAGGCTTGAGAGGAAAGGGATAATATCTCGTGGAAGAGGGCGTGACGGCGGCGCTCGTCGAGATGGGCGGAAATCTCGTCCAAAAGGATGATGGGGGCGGTGCCATGGAGTTCGCGCAAAAGATCCGCATACGCTAGAATGAGGCCGACCAGCAGGGCTTTTTGCTCGCCGGTGGAGCAGAATTTGGCAGGCATGTTCTTGGGGCCGTGACCCGCCAGAAAATCGGAGCGGTGCGGGCCGATCAGAGTGCGTCTGGCGGCGCGGTCCCGTTCGCGGTTGGTTTGCAGAGCGTGCAGATAGTGATCTTCGGCATCGCTTGAGGGCATGATGCGCAGATCATGCTCCAGATCGCCCTCTAATGTGAGGGTGGACCAGGGGAAGGGGCTTTGCTGGCCCTGCTGATCCGGTTCTTGCCATTTCAGGAGGACCGCTTTGGCGAGGCGGTCAACGGCTTCAAGACGGGCGGCGGCAAGGGCTGCGCCAGTTTCGGCCATCAGGGTTTCAAGACCAATGAACTGGGTGTCGTCGCGCGAACCGCTCTCCAGTAGTTTGTTGCGCTGGCGCATGGCGCGCTCAAACTGTCCGGCAAGGCGGCGAAAGCCTGGATCAAGCCCGACAATCAACCGGTCAAGAAAGCGGCGGCGCTCAGAGGCGGGGCCGGTGAACAGCCCGTCAAGCGCCGGGGTCAGCCAGACAATCTGCACAAGATCGCCAAGCTTGCCACTGCCCTTGATGGCATGGCCATCAATTTTGATGGTGCGCCCGGATGTCGGTGGTCCGTCAGGGGAGTGCTCAAGGCCGGTGCCAATATCAACGGGACCATCAGGGCTTTGCAGGTGGGCGGCAACCGCCCAACGGCCTGTGCCCTCAAAACGGGCCAGATCGGCAAAAGGCGTGCCCCGCAGGCCGCGCCCCGGGGCGAGCAAGGAAATAGCTTCCAGAAGATTGGTTTTGCCCGCGCCGTTTTCTCCAGTGAGCACAACCGGGCGACCATCAAGCTCAAGGGTGAACTGGTGGTAATTGCGAAAATCAGTCAGTCGGAGGCGGGAAAGCCAGACATTTTTTCTATTTCCCAGAGGACCACTTCCTTTAAATTACCGGGGTGCGGTATAACGCTGAGGTGGGTCTTGCTGCGCAAGTGGGCTGCCGCCCACACCCGCTTGGGGAAAAGTGTTCCCCCAAACCCCCTTCTTTTTGAAATTAGAAAAGGGTGGGTTTGGGAGGTCTCCTCCCAACTGGGTGCGGGATTGGTCCCGCTCGCGTTAGCGAGTTGTTTTCATCAAACCCGCATGGGCATCAGCACGTAAAGGGCGGTCATATCGCTGCCGTCGCGCACCATGGTTGGCGCGCCGGGGTCGGACATCAGGAAGTTCATGACATCAGATTCGATCTGCGCGGCAATATCCATGAGGTAACGGGCGTTAAAGCCGATTTCCAGACTTTCATCGTCATAATCGACGCTGATCTGCTCTTGCGCACTGCCGCTATCCGGGTTGGTGACGGATAAAGTCAGCTGGCCTTTTTCGATGATCAGCTTGACGGCGCGGCCCTTGTCGGTCGACAGGGTGGAAACGCGATCAACGGCGGCGGAAAACGCGCCATTTGAAACGCTCATATGCTTGTCATTGTTTTTGGGAATGACGCGGTCATAGTCGGGAAAGCTGGCATCGATGAGCTTTGAGGTGAGCTTCAGGCCATCGGTGGAAAAGCGGATTTTCGATTCGGAGAGCTCAACCTTCATTTTCATGTCACCATCTTCGCACAGCTTGCGCAATTCGAGCACGGTTTTACGCGGTACGATGACGCCGGGCATACCAGCCGCACCTTCGGGCAAAGGCATTTCCACCTGCGCCAGACGGTGACCATCGGTAGCGACAGAACGCAAGACCGGGCCTTGTTCATTTTGCGCAGCGTGCAGATAGATGCCGTTCAGATAAAATCTGGTTTCTTCAGTCGAAATGGCGAACTGGGTTTTTTCAATGAGGCGTTTCAGATCCTTGCCATCAAGCTCGAATGCATGGGCCAGATCACCGGCTTCAACGCTTGGGAAATCATCCGGGGCCAACGCCTGCAAGGCAAAGCGCGCTTTGCCGGAAACGACATTCATCTGGCTGTCATCGCCAGTGCGCGACAGTTCCAGCTGAGCCCCATCGGGCAGTTTGCGGACAATGTCGTGCAGAATAACGGCCTGCAAAGTGGTGCCGCCGGGCTGCGTGACCATGGCCGGTATATGTTCGATGACCTCGATATCAAGATCGGTTGCCGTCAGGGTCAGCTCGTCACCCTCAGCGCGCAGCAGCACATTGGACAAGATAGGAATGGTCGAGCGGCGCTCAACAACGCCTGTGACATGGGCCAACGCTTTCAACAATGCGCTTCGTTCAATGGTTATCTGCATGGTTCAACTGTCTGTTGCTGGTTTCAAAAGCCATTCGTCCCAGATCGGGAGCACACTATAGAAGCAATTGCGCAAAAAAAACAATGGCTAGAAACAAAGGCTCTGGATAAGTTTTTTTGGGGGAGGGCTTGCTCGCTGTCGCGACCGGGCTGCCGCCCGAGCGAGACCCGCTTGGGAGGAGACCTCCCAAACCCACCCTTTTTTAAATTTCAAAAAGAAGGGGGTTTGGGGGAAGACTTTCCCCCAAATGGGTATGGGCGATAGCCCATTCGCGTAGCGAGTTTGCGTCTAGTGATGCAGATCTTTTTTCAGCGTTTCGATTTCGTCGCGCAGGTTGGGATCGGCGTTCATCAGTTCTTCGATCTTCTTGATGGCGTGAATGACCGTTGTGTGATCACGTCCCCCAAAACGGCGGCCGATCTCGGGCAGCGACCGACTGGTGAGCTGCTTGGAGAGATACATGCCGATCTGCCGGGGACGCACAATGGAGCGCGTGCGCCGGGCCGACAAAAGATCGCCGCGCGAAACAGCATAGGTCTGCGAGATTGAGCGCAAAATATCGTCGATACGCACCCGTCGCGGCTCTGTACCGCCAACAATGGCCCCAACAATATCCATGGCCACCTGCATGGTGACGGGCTGGGCGGTGAGCTGATAGGCGGCGCGCAATCTTGTAATGGCCCCCTCCAGTTCACGACCACTATGGGTGAGCTTGTCGGTCAGATAAGTCATGACCTCATCGGGAACGAGGAACCCTGGACATTCTCCGGCTTCAGCCTGCACGCATTGTTGCAAGATACGCAGGCGCAATTCGCGATCAAAGGCACCGATTTCGGTGACCAGCCCCCCCGCCATGCGCGAACGCATACGCGGATCAAGGCATTTCAGTTTGGCCGGGGTCATGGCCGAGGCGACAACCACCTGACGGCCACTGTCAATCAGGGCATTGATGGTGTGATCAAATTCCTTTTGATTGTTTTCGCCTTTCAAAAACTGAATATCGTCAATCAGCAGCACATCTGCATGGCGTAGCTTGTCCTTGAAAGCCAGGGCCTCGCCATTTTTGAGGGCGTCTGCAAATTCAACCATGAAGCGCTCGGCAGTCATATAGATGACTTTTGCGCCACGTGAGTTCTGCTTCATTTCCCAGGCGATGGCCTGCAGCAAATGTGTTTTTCCGTGGCCAACATCGGCATGAAAGAACAAGGGATTATATTTGGGCTGATAGGCCGAGGTGCTCTCTGCTATCTGCTTGGCGGCGGCAAAGGCAAGGCGATTGCTGGCCGAGACGACAAAAGAAGCGAAGTTCTGGCGCGGATTAAGCGGAGAACCATCGTGCTTCTGGCGGCTGGGCCGAAAGCTTGAGGTGGCGCGGGCTGGTGTTTCCGCGTGAGACGCGGCTGCTCCGCCTTGCAGGCGAGGTACGGCACCTGAGGACTGGGATGTTGCGGCATTATCAACTGACATGCCAGCCGGAGCACCAGCGGCATTGACCATGGTGTTGGGGCCACGCAGCAGGAATTCGAGTGATGAGACACCCGACAGCTCGGCCTTGCAGGTCGAAAGAACCTTCGTTGCGTAATGGGATTCGAGCCATTTTTGCAGAAATTTTGTGGGTACGGAGAGTTGTAGCAGGCCATCATTCAACCCTTCGGGTTCAACGCGTCCAAACCAGCTTGAATAGACTTCTTCGCCCAATTCAGCCCGCAACCTTTGTTTGACCCGGTCCCAGTTTTTAGAGATGTTCTGTTCAGATTTGGTTGTCATTGTAAGGTCCCCACCATTCAATAAATTACTAACATTTTGCGTAAGCCATACGGATGCGCAATCTTCACGATATTGTAGATCTGTTGAAACAGTTCAGAAGCTAAGGGGGCTACATGAAGCTGTTTCACTCAAGTTCTTCACTTCAAATTCACGGGTACGTATTCCTCACTTTTTACTCTTTTCAGCTTGTATGGCGCTTCAAAACGGAGGGCCTCTTTGAAGCGTCGTACAAACTGGCGACCAATACAACGGTCATTGAAATTTCGTGCAGCTCTTGATGCATCATCATCAGGACATGCGGGTCACCACGTCATCAGATATCTGTAACGCGATATAGGGAATTACATGAATACAGGATGAACATGGTTTTTGTCCGACCGGAAAGAGGCAATGCTGAAAGGGCCTTTTATTTGATTTCCGTCTGGTTGTTTGCAGGCGGTCAGGGGGCTGTTTTCAGAGTGCAGATACCGGCGGCATTTTTCCTTTCAAATTGAAAAAGGCCAAAAAAATCCTGTTCGAAAAAGAGGATCTTTTTCGACTTTGTCGTTTTGGCGTATTTTCTCTAAGTGCGGCGAAGTCCATATGACGGGATACTAGGAAACAGGCTTCGATCCTTTTTCATTCTGTGGATAGTTCCACTGATATGACAAACTATACACAGGCCTAAAAAGCTTGGCAAGAGCCTAAATATGGGGTTTTTGGCGCTTATCCCCCTTGACAGCCCGGATTGTATGCAGGGTGTGGGGAGGACCAAAACGATGATTTATCCACAAGCTGCTGAGTTATATACGGCTTTTGCAGCGTTAACAATTCCGCCTTTTTTGCGGGCAAAAAATCAAGTGCTAAAAAATTTATTTTGCCGATTTGGTGTGCTGCCACTTGAAAATATGACGTGATCGAACGGTATGGTTTTCATGCCAGACGGGCAAGTTTTTGATTGTGCTGGAGAAGAAGAAAAGCAGGCTTGTCAGTTCTCTTGCAAGTGTCGTTTGTCTGCCAGACTGCCTATGAGCCATCCATCTTCTCTCATGTTTGTAGAGCGAGAGCCATTACTTCCATGGGGAACGATTATTCTGCTCAGCGACGAGCCGAGCTCTGTTTTTATGAAGGGGGAGGGGGTTTCAGTTTTTATTGAAATTTGTTGGGCGAGCGGGGTCAGATCTTTTAAGTTTGCGCTACTGCTTCGCACATTGAGCGCTTGACCCCGTTGGAGGCACACCCTCCAGGCCTCCCGTTTTTCTATCTGAAAGTTAAAAAGCAGGGGTTCGGGGAGGCTTTCCCCGAATGGGCCACGGAGCAGACAGAGTGCGATAGCCCATTCGCGAAGCGAGTTTGACGAGAATTGAATTGCCCTGGGAGGGCTCCTCCCAAGCGGGCCAGAAAGCGGATAATGGGCGGCAGCCCGTTTGCGAAGCAAAACGTTTGGGAGGGGTACAAACGACAACAGCCCGACCTTGGGCCGGGCTGTTATACAGGATGGAATGATCGTTTTTAAACGCGCCAATGAGGTGACAACCGACAGAACGCCTTGCGGCTCTCTTTTAACCGTTAAGATTATAACAGGCTGGTGGCCTGTTTAGAGAGCTTTAACCCTGGCGTGCAGGCGCGAAATTTTGCGCGATGCGGTGTTTTTGTGCAAAATGCCGTGTTTGACAACGCGCATCACTTCAGGCTGTGCATCACGCAGAGCCTTGGCGGCATCATCTTTGTTGCCATCGGCAAGGGCTTCTTCGACCTTGCGGATGAATGTGCGCATACGCGTGCGGCGCGCTTTGTTGACAGCGGTACGCCGTGCGATGACACGGACAGCTTTTTTTGCCGATTTGGTATTGGCCATGTTGAGTGCAAACCTTTGTTGTCGCAGTTGTCACAAAAAAACAAACGCCACCCCAGCAAGCCATTAAAGCGCAGAAGCGACGTGAAATCGTCCCCGACTATAGTTCACCCGGTTTGGAAGGTCAATAAGGGGAAAGGCATTTATTGCGATCACTTTATCAACCAGGCAAGAGATTTTGGCAGATAGGGCAAAATTTACGCCCCAAGAGTAAGGGAGCAACGCTTTATTGCCATATTCTGAGGCAGATATGGGGTTAACAGAGGCAGCAAAAAAAGGATGTGACCATGAGAGGGCAGAACATGAGAAGGCAGAAAAAGGGGGTGATTGGCTTTGGCATGGGGGCACGGGCTCTGGCGATTTTGGCTCTGGTGGCGCTGGTGCTGCCCCCCTCATTTGCAGCGGCCCTCAATGACAAGATTGTGGCGCGTGTCAACGACCAGCCCGTCTATGAATGGGAAGTCAAGCTGGCTGAAGACGAAATTGGGCAGGAACTGGCGCAGGTGGAGGCCGAGCAGCGCTCCGGCATATTGCTGCGTTATGTCATTGATACGCGTTTGATGGCGCAGGCAGGTGAAAAGGCCGGTTTGTCCAACAGTGAAGCCTTCAAGCGGCGCACTTTATATTCAAAAAACCGCTCTTTGCGCGATGCCTATTTCGAAAAAAATATTCGAAATGTCATTTCTGACAAGGAGCTGCGCGTCATTTATGACCGTGAAATCGCCAAGGCCAAGCCGGTGCCAGAGATCAAGGCCCGCCATATCCTTGTTAAAAAGGAAGAAGATGCCCTTGATATCATAGAGCGCCTCAATCGTGGGGCCGAATTTATTGAGCTTGCCAAGGAAAAATCAACAGGCCCAAGCGGGCGCCGGGGCGGGGATCTGGGCTATTTCTCACGTGGGCGCATGGTCAAGAGCTTTGAAGAAGCGGCCTTTGCCCTTGAAGCGGGGGAAATCTCTGCTCCCGTCAAATCAAGCTTTGGCTGGCATATTATCAAGGTGGAAGAAAAACGCATGACGCCAGTGCCGGCCTTTGAGGATCTGAAGGACCGCATCAAGGCGCAACTGGTGCAGCAAAAATCCAGAGAGATCACCAGCAGCCTGCGCAAGAGCGCCAAAGTCGAAGTGCTCGACAAGGCACTGGCAAAGAAAATGAAGGCCGTGGAATAGTCGTTTACTCGTCTTGATATTGTCTGGCCCGATCTCTATTGTGCGCTACTATATGATGCCGGATAGTGTTGGGCAGAAAGCCTTGTGACCTTGATTATTGTTGATGTTTGCGAAAGGGTTTCGCCATCATTTTCGCTGCAGGATTTTTAGAAACTCGCTTGTGGTGGAAAACTTTGGTCATCGTTTTCATCATAAATAATACCCTCCCATGTGTGATGCTTCATTCGTAGTCCGTTTCGGCGCTGTGTGGCATTTTATGAGGCTCGATTTTTGATCCAGTCAGACAGGCTGATTTTGTGATGTTA
>JAKIUO010000103.1 GCA_021647535.1 Hyphomicrobiaceae bacterium | reverse complement strand
CATTTCCGCAGCAGAAAATGCTCACCATTTTGATGCAGCGCATAAAGCACAAAGCCCGTAAAAGGCGCGGCAAAAGCCGCCGTTCGAACCCCCAGACATCAACCCTCAACGCATGCCCAAAGTTCAGATCATGCAACCGCCGTAAACCCGGCCAATTCCGCTCGCCCAACAAAATCATCCGGAGTCGGGTGAATAATTGGGGCTAGAACTGATTTTTCTCAAAGAAAAAGCGGCCATTTTTGTCCGTTAGTGTTTCCATGATATTTAGATGAGCAGCTGGTATTCGTCCGCCTATTGTGCTCTTGTGAAGCTGCCAATTTGCAACTACAATGACACCTTCAATAGGTTTTTTTGTATCAGCATCTATTACCCAACCCTCGATGGGTTCGGCTGAATAACGCGTGCATCCTGTCAAAGTGAAAGCAACTACGACCAGTCCAACAATCAAGGCTTTGATTCTTATTCTCATACTTGTCTCAATCTCCGTTTCGCCCCCTCAATGCTCCGCACTTTAAGATAAAGTGCTTATTATTTCTATCCGTATACAAATATGTCCAGTAACAGATAAGCAACGAGAATAATCGAAATCCATAACACCATGCTGCCCGTCGGCCAACTTTCAGAGAGGTGATATTGGGCAATGGAGGATTGAGAAAAGGAGTGACGAATACGGTGCATGGGAGCAATTGCTGCGCTCATTGCCGTTTCTCTTGCAGTGCGAAAAAAGTTCAATCCTCGTTGAAATCCCGAGGGGAGGAATTTGCGATAGATCCATTCCACATCCAGGTTGGTTGAGCGCAATTCCGGTGGATATAATCCTTGCTTGTTCAGCCAGACAAATGCCAATGCGGAGAAGAACAGTAATTGCAATTGGGCAAGCACATGGGTTGCATCATAGGGCCAGTACTCTGCTTCCCACGGCAAAAGTGAATACAGATATTGTGGTTGCGACCCGATAAATATAGACAGCGCTGCGGCCAGCCCCATGGCAACCAGCATATTGATGGGCGCTTCTTTTGGACGAAGACCGGAATCATGAGCAAAGAAGGCAAAATAAGGGATCTTGATCCCGGCATGGTGGAAGACACCGGCAGAAGCAAACAACATGAACAGCCATAAATAGCTGTAGTCTTCCTTCACCAGCGCGCTCATCACCATGGACTTGCTGACGAAGCCGCTGAACAATGGAAAGGCAGAGATCGACATGGCCCCGACAATACAAAATGCCGTGGTTTTGGGCATGGATTTGTAAAGTCCACCGAGGTTGGAGCCATTAATATGGCCAACACGATGCAACACGGCACCCATGGTCATAAACAGTAACCCCTTAAAAATCACATCGCTAAAGGCATGGGCAACAGCGCCATTCAGCGCGAGCGCCGTTCCAATGCCGATGCCGGTCACCATAAAGCCGACCTGGTTTATCAAGCTATAGGCCAGCACCTTGCGCAGATCGTTTTCAATGACGGCATAGAAAATTGGAAAGCACGCCATGGTGATGCCGACATAGACCAATATCTCTTCACCGGCAAACCCGCGCGCCAACGCATAGACCGCAACCTTGGTGGTGAATGCCGACAGGAATACCGTGCCGGTTGCCGTTGCTTCCGGGTAGCCATCGGTAAGCCAGCCGTGCAGAAAAGGAAAGGCGCTTTTAATGCCGAATGCGATGAGGATTATCCAGCCCGCCGTGCTGTCCAGGCCTATATGGTTAAAGGCCATTGAACCGGTCGCCTGATAGTGCACCAGCGCACCAGCCAGTAGCAATACTCCCGACAACACCTGAAAGACAAGGTATCGCATGCCCGCATCAATGGCCCGCTCTGTGCCACGTGCCCAGATAAAGACCACGGAGCTGACGGCCAGCAATTCCCAGAATATGAACAGGGTAATGAAATCTCCGGCAAACACGGCACCCAATGCACTGCCCGCATAGACCAGCCCGGCGACCTGTTGCTTGGTATCTTTTACCTGCAACGCGAAAATGGTTGCGATAAAACTGGCGAGGCAGAACAGATAAGCAAAAATCAGGCTGAGCTTGTCCGTTCGCATAAAGGTCAATTCGAGACTGAGGATCGTGTAAGTTGATGTAATTCCAGTTTCAATATTCAGCCAGATATGCAGTGCAGCAATAATGGGGGTTGCCAGCAGAATAATATTACGCACCATGCCGCGACTTGCCAGCACCAAAAGGGCGGCAACAAAATAAAGTACGAATGGTGGTAATTCACTCATCGTAATAATTCTCCTCGCGCATAACGATCTTGCGCATTAGTTTTGCGACAACGACCAATAGGACACAGGCGACAAAACCGTAAAGTGCGTAGAACGCAGGTATCTTTTCCCATTCCATTGTGATGTGGCGATGGATGAGAAAATCGGCGACGACCAGCAGGACGCAGATGGTATAAAACACAGCCAGGAGAAGTTTCACATTCCTGGGGTTATCAAATATATGCGTGTTTTCAAATTTCTTCGACATATCAACGCCCTCCCACAGCTAAGGTTGCCAATTGATAAAATGGATCCGGGTAGAAAAACAATATAATGCAGAGGGATGAGGTGATCACCATTGCCAATAAAATGGTTTTTGGGGCCTCGTTGATCTTGGTGTAGGGCTTGCCGTCAGCGGGCTTGCTGAAAAAAGCGCGTATGGGGATGGGCAGCAAATAGGCAACATTTAACAGTGAGCTCAGCATCAAAATGCCGAGCAACAGCAATTGTCCGGTTTCAACGGTTCCAAGCCCAAGATAGAATTTGCTCCACATGCCGCCAAACAGAGGCAGCCCGATAATGCTCATGGTGCCAATGAGAAACACGCCAAAAGTGACAGGCATGGCCCGGCCCAGCCCGTCCATCTCACTGATCAGTTTTTTATGGGTGACAACAAGGATGGCACCAGCGGCAAAGAACAGGGATATTTTTGCAAAGGCATGCATGGCGATATGCATGGACGCGCCGATAAGGCCGGATTTACTCGCCAGCATGGCACCAAGGGCAATATAGCTTAACTGGCTGATGGTGGAATAGGCCAGCCGTGCCTTGAGATTATCCTTGCTCATGGCGATCAGGGAGGAGAGCAGGATCGTTGCAGCGGCGACCCAGATCAGACCACCGGTAACATCATTGGCCAGAATGAAATCACTGCCAAAGATGTAAATTGTCACTTTGAGCAGGGTAAAGACACCGGCCTTGACAACGGCGACGGCGTGTAACAGAGCACTCACCGGGGTTGGTGCAACCATCGCGGCGGGCAACCAGCGGTGAAACGGCATCACCGCAGCCTTGCCGATACCAAACAGAAACAGTGCATAGAGCAGACCGGCCCAGGCGGGATCGAGTTTTCCCGCCAGAATGCCACCTTGCGTAAAGGTGACGCTGCCTGACACAGACCAGGTGACGAGAATGGCCAGCAGGAACAGACCAATGGAGGTGCCAAGCAGTATGCCGAGATAAACGCGCCCCGCCTTTTTAGCTGCGGGGGTATCGGTATGGGTGACCAGCGGATAGGTCGAAAGCGTTAGAAGCTCATAAAAAAGAAACAGCGTAAACAGGTTAGCGGAGAAGGCAACGCCGAAGGTACAGGAGATGGCAACGGCAAAGGCGGTGTAGAATCTGGTTTGATTCTTTTCCTTGTGCTCGCGCATATATCCGATCGCATAGATGGATGTGACGATCCATAACAGCCCGGCGACCAGTGCAAACAGCATTCCCAGGGCTTCGACCTTGAAGGCGATGGTGATCCCTGGCAGGGGTTCCCCAACGGTGAGTGCAAACACCTCTCCACTCATAAATCGATTTGCCATGATGACGACCAAAACGGCAACCAGCGAAGCGGTAACCAGCGTCACCCCTTCTCGTATATTGGGGAAGCGTCTGGCTGCAATAATCCCGACCGCACCCAGCAGGGGCAATAGAAGGACGAGCAGAAGCAGCGTTGTTGTGCTCATTTGGCGGCAACCCCCAAGGCTCGTGCGGCATGTTCAGCAATGCCCACAGTGAATTCGGCATTGAGACCAAAATAAATATTGGCAAAAACCAGCACCCATGTTGGTGCCAGCAACAATATGGGCGCTTCTTTTACAGAGAGGTTCGCTTCGCTTGCCGGTTTAAAATAAAGGGCTTCAATGACTTTTCCCATATAGACCACGGCGAGCAGTGAGCCGAATAAAATGACACCAACCGATAGCCATGCCTGCTGTTCCAGCGCTGCCAGTACCAGATACCACTTACTGATAAATCCAGCCGTCCCCGGCACACCGATCAAACTCAAACCGGCAATGACAATGGCACCAAAAGTCCATGGCATCTGTCGCCCCAGGCCCTCTATATTGTCCATGCGACAAGCGCCAATACGATAAATGATCGCGCCGACCGCCATAAACAGTGCGCCTTTCATCAAAGCGTGATTAAAAAGATGAATGATTGTCGCAGTTACGCCTTTGAAGGAAGCAAAGCCTATCCCCATCGCCATATAGCCGATTTGCGCCACACTGGAATAGGCCAGCAACCGCTTCACATTCATCTGGTAAATGGCATAAACGGAGGCGGTGAGAACTCCGGCAATACCGGACAACAGGAATAGATCACCGGTGGGTGTAACTGACACAAAGCCATCCGGGAAAACGGTGAACAAGATGCGCAGCATCACATATAGCGCAACCTTGGTCGCGGTGGCGGCTAGAAATACAGTGATCACCGTTGGTGCGTAGGTGTAGGCGTTGGGCAACCAGAGATGCAGCGGAAACAGGGCCAGTTTTAGCGCGAAGCCAATCATGATAAAGGCGAAACCAGTGTGTACTGTCTTCAGGCTGGTGACCTCGGGCAGTCTTTGCGCCAGATCCATCATGTTCAAGGTGCCGGTTTGCGCGTAAATGAGGCCCACACCGATTAAAAAGAAGGTTGCGCCGAGCGTCCCCATAATCAGATATTGATAGGCTGAAGTCAGCGCCTGACGCCTTTGGCCAAGACTGATCAGCGCATAGGAGGAGAGCGACGAAATTTCCAGAAAAACGAATACGTTAAAAATATCACCGGTTTGCGTAATACCCAGCAATCCGGCAAAACAAAGCAAAAAAGCACTATAGAAAAGCGGAATCTGCTGTTTGGGGATCTCTTTTTCAGCACTCAACAGGGCGTAGGGCACGGTAATGGCGGCAATAGCTGAGACAATCAACGCCACCAAAGCGTTGAGCGCATCAATACGATACTCAATTCCCCACGGCGGCGCCCATCCCCCCAGTTCGTAACTGATGGCCCCATTGTGAACGACCGCCCATAACTGCAACCCCGCAAGCACGAAGCACGCGGATGTAACCACAAGTGTCAGCATCCACGACGCCCGACCCCACGGCAAGATGGCGGCAATCGGGGCGGCGATGAGAGGAATGACAACAAGCAGAAGGCTTATATGATTTTCTATCACAATGAATGATCCTGCTCGTGAATTTCGTCTTCCTCAATGGTCCCGTAGGCCTCTTTAATGCGAACGACAAGCGCCAGCCCAAGGGCCGTTGTGGCAACCCCGACAACAATCGCCGTCAGGATCAATACATGCGGCAAAGGATTGGAGTAGAGCTTGATCCCTTGCGTAATAATAGGAGCCGCCCCGCCCGTGACCGTACCGATGCTGATATAGAGCAAGAAAACCGAAACCTGAAAAACATTCAGGCCGACAATTTTTTTGACCAGATTTCCACGGCTGATAACGGTGTAAAAGCCAACCATCATCAAAAAGATGGCAATCCAGTAATTATAGTGGCCAAGAACAAAGTCCATTAGGGTCTCCCCCTGCCAGCAAAGGCAAAAAAGATTATCAACATGATGGAAAAGACAGTCATCCCCACACCAAGTTCAACCAGCAGTATCCCCAGGTGCTGCCCGGCAATTTGGGTATCGGCCAGTACCGAATAGTCAAGATAATTGCCCCCCAATAATAGTGTGACCACGCCGACACCAGCATAGATGATCACCCCAAGGCTGGCGAGAAGGCGCAAAATGGTTGACGGGATGACCCGCTCAGCGCCATCAAGCCCATATACCAAGGCATAGAGTATGATCGCCGAACTCATAATGACCCCGGCCTGAAAACCGCCGCCTGGCCCGTAATCACCATGGAATTGCACGTAAAGGGCAAATAGAATGATCAGTGGAATCAAGGTCTTTGAGGCGATCCGAAGGATAAGATTATGCGCTATTTCCTTCCCCTTCAAGCCTTCCTGCATATGATTTCTCGCGATTGATTTCGGGCAGTTGTCTCCGATCAACAGCAATACCGCAATGCCCGCAGTCAAAATAACCACAACCTCTCCCAAAGTATCGTAACCACGATAACTCGCCAACACCGCTGTAACGATATTCGGTACACCGGTCTCCGGCATGGCTTTTTCGATATAATAGGTCGCCACATGTTTTTGAGCCGGAGATTCTGGATCACCAAATGCGGGAATATCCAGAGTGCCGTAAACCAGTGCAGCACCGGTCGCGATGACCACAGCCAATGGCAGCCAGGGGCGATGGCTTGAATATTTCTTTTCTTCATGGTCTTTGGTCAGCGCAATCGTCGCCAGCATCAACACTGTTGAGATGCCCGCACCCACAGCCGCCTCGGTAAAGGCCACATCAACGGCATCCATCACAACAAACAAGGTGGCAGACAAAAAACTGAATATCCCAAACAGCATGACAATGGCCAGAAGGTTTGTCAGCCGGACAATGGCCACTGCGGTTATCGCCAGAAACGCCAACAGGGTTATGTCGATAATAATATCAATCAAGATTTGCCCTCGCCCGTTATGCTATCCAGTTTGGGTCTAAGGCCGCTGTGCATCGCGGCATTGGCCAAGGCATGTGTAGCGGTTGGGCTGGTAAGAAAGAGGAACAGAAAAATCATCGCAATCTTGAAAGCGGCGAGACTCATCCCCGCCTGCAAGCCCAAACCAAACAGTATTAACATTGCGCATAAGGTGTCGGTTATCCCGGTGGCGTGCTGGCGGCTGTAAAAATCGGGAAATCGATGAATGCCAACAGCACCAATAATGCCTACAAGTCCTCCTGCGAGAAGACAGATCCAGCTCAAGGCATCAATAATCATCCCTGGCTCACCTTTGCCGATTTAGCACTATCTTCACCCGATGAATGAAAATCCCCATGAGCAACCAAGCGCAGAACCGCCACCACTCCAATAAAATTTATCAACGCATAGGTCAATGCAATGTCCAGCACATCCATCCGCCCTGACCAAAAAGCCAAAATGGCAATGAGCAACACGGTCTTGGTGCCAAACATGTTAACCGCAGCAATGCGGTCATAAACGGTGGGCCCCATGAGTGCACGCGCAAGCGCCAGCCCAAGGGTAATGAGAATTGCCAGGGATGCTGTGATGTACATCATTTGTCGAGTATCCGATCTGGGATGGCTTTAGCCATATTGCCGGTGAACAGATCATCCGCGGCGTCCTTTGTCAAGGCGTGGACAATGATTTTGTCTTTTGTCAGTTCCACACTCACCGTACCTGGTGTCAGGGTAATGGAATTGGCATAAATAACACGCCCCAGGTCGGTCTTTTGAGGGAGGTCAATATCAACCATATGCGGGCTGATCGGTTTACCGCTCAATGACATTATTTGTTTGAGCACATCAATATTTGCCTTCACGATTTCCCAAAAAATGTAAACAAAATAGGCCGGTAGTTGCAAGAAAATCTGGGATGGAAAGCTCTCATGATCGAGAATATTCATACGCCTCATCAGAAAAACAGTTAATATGACAGACGTCCCCCCCAAGCCAAGCAACAAGGGGTCAAAATGCCCTGACAATAAAATCCAGAACAAAAAAAGAAGGGCGCTATATCCAAATGTCATCATGAAATGCGGCGTTCCTTATTCCACCAGAGCCTGTACATGAAGCATAGCTACAGATTCTGCCTGAGCTAGTCAATCAATCACACACGGATTGTACTTTTCCACAACAATGCGCCACATTGCTCTGGTGCGCGTCATCAGATTATTCAAGTCCCTTGGGGTATGTTTGGATGCGGTCTGGCCCCAGAGGGATAATTCAACCATCAGCGAGAAATTCCCCCCTCATAAAGCCTTCCGTAAAAGGGTGTTTTTTACGTTCAGGCATACTCCATCAATCGAACTTTTGTACCAGTTGGCGTTGGCTTGTAGGTCAAGAGACCGTCCTTTTGCTTCTTCTCCAGTCGCCTTTTGACGCGGCTGACATTGGGTTTCTTGCCCTTGATGGTCCAGCCCAGATCAAGGGCCAGTTCGCGATAGCTGGTGGTGACCTGGCCGTTTTCATCGACCTTGAGCTTGAGGGCCTCGTAAAGGTCGGTAGGCTTGTCGGGGGTAGTCTTGCGCTTTGGTTTTGATCTGGTGCCCAGCAGAAGGCCGAAGGTGGCGACCAGTTCGATCAGCAGCCCGGCGAAGGCGAACATGGCATATCGTACCTCGTCGCGGCTATAGTCGGTCAGGCGGGCAATCCCGGCGGCTCCGGGGTGGCTTTCGCGCGGGGAGCCAAGGCGGGACATGGTGGTGCTCTCGCGGACTATGATGCCCAGCAGGCGTTGCTTTTCGCGGGCCTGTTTGAGTTCTGCTCGCAGCTGGTCGATGATAAAGCAGGAGGCCTTGCTGTCCGGCCGGGTGACATCCGTACAGCCAGCGGTGCGCCGCCAGACCTTTTTGCTGACGCTCGCAGTGCCGATCAGTGGCTCTATAGTGGCTGGTGGGCGCGCGGTGATCTTGTCAGTAACTGAGCCGGGCCTTGTCGAGGCGATGTTTGGAAGCATGCCATTCTGCTGCCTGTCTGTCCGGCTCCTGTGAGCGGTGGGCAGCGAATTGCATCAGGGTGGTATAGGCGGCAAGGGTGGAAAACCCCACCAGCCCGGCCAGCATGATCGTCCGGGTGAAGGCCCAACCAAAGGCCCGGTTCCTGATGTCGTTACGGATATTCGGGGCAAGTGTTGGTTTGAACATATCGACAGCCGCCAGCATGGCAGCGCCGCCCCATCCAAGCATGCCAAAGGCGGTGATGCCGTTCATCGCCGCCGATCCCCCGGCAACGATCCGCACCATCACTTCAGAAAACGGCGGAATCGCTTCCCTGATCTTCCTCATTTTGCTACAGTTTGTACTCATGGCGTTGCTCCTTGAAACAGTGTTACGTCATCAAGCTCCGGGGTGGCGTCAACCATCGCCGGAGCACTTTTCGTGACACCACACATAGCTCTGCTTTGCTAAACAAGTGTGTTCAAGTCGCTGTTATTACGCACTAATATTTGTCGGTTGGCATGATTGTCCGCAACAGACACGGCACAGGGTAAAGAAAATCGCAAAGGCGGCAGAACAGCCGCTCGCCAAATCACAACGGCAGCGGCACGCTCTCAAGACCGGGCGAAACGACACCGGATCACGGCCAAAACACCCCGGATCACCCTTGGCACAGCCACAATATCTCTATTTTACGCGCCTTCTGGCGGTCGGTGTGCCGCTGTTGCATTATTGATGTCACACTATTGGAACGGTGGGCAAACAGGATCAGCAGGGCAACGCCATTCTCGTGGAGCGAATGTGACGGGAGATCGGCAGCCTTTCGGATCAAAAAAGCACACTCTGGTAGCACAAATCCTTGTCCACGATCATTCGGTCCAGTTCATTGCGATTTTCTTGAGCAGATAATTTTACCAAAGCGTGTTTGTCCCAAATTCAGCAAAAGCCTAGTCGCTGGTCACGAGCGGAAAACCCTCAATCTGTGATTGAGCTGCCAGCATACGATCAAATGGATCCCTGTGCTTTGCCGTAAAACCGCCCGCGAGCAGCGAATGTGTGATCGTAACGGGGAGCTCAGTGAACATGTTTGCTTTCAATATGGCTGCAAAATCAGAAACCAGCGGTTCCGCTTCACGCCATTTTCCAAGCCGGGCCTTGGTTGCCATCTCCCAGGCTGTCACGGCGCTAACAAATACCTGCGTTTTCGAGTCTGCAATCCCGGATCGGGCTTTGTCTGACAATTTTGGGTCATTTCTCAGCCACCACACGAGGGTGTGGGTATCAAGAATGATCTTCATTAGAGCCTTCCCATGCCGTCAGTTCTTCCTTTGGCAAAGGCTCGAAAAAGAACTTGTCGGGAAGGTTGAGACTGCCTTTCATCATGCCAGGTTTACGCTCAGCTTTCTCGTTTTCGACAGGCTGAAGTCGCACAGCCTGTTTGTTATCACGAGTAATGATGATCTCTTCGCCTGCCTCGGCTCGCTCGACAAGTTTAGAAAGCTTGTTTTTCGCATCCTGTAGCACTACTGTCCGGAGAAAAATTTATAAAAATTTATAACCTAATGAATACACACACATTTTAGCCACGACACCCTGTCCTCGATTCCGACATGGGTTAGCTTCAAAAAAACGGCAAAAACCGCTAT
>JAKIUO010000102.1 GCA_021647535.1 Hyphomicrobiaceae bacterium | reverse complement strand
GTTGTTCACGTAGTTAAGAAGTTCTTGTTTGGTAAGTTTTTGAAGGCTAAAACCTCATAAAAAGAGAACGGCCAACTTGCTTTCTCCTGTATTCGTGGCCTATAATCGCGCTCATGCCTAAAATCAAATGGACTTTATCTCCTCTTCCTCTTGCTCTGGTGGGTCTTGTGCTAACAAGCTTACTCATATGGTGGCCGTTTACACCTGCTGGCCTGCGCGCTGATGAGGAAGTGATTTTCCTGCCGACCCATGCCCATCAAAAGGGGGATGGCAGTTGGTATGTTCCCATACATGCCTGGGTTTTCGAACGTGAAGACAAGGATCTGTCGCGTCGGCTGGGGCGCTGGTTGATTGCTGAAGCGCTTGAGCGTGGCGGTATGAGTGCGCGCGATATGATTTCACCTTTGTTCGTGGAGCGCATCAAATATTTTCTGGTCGACAATAAGCGCGGTAAGCAGCTCAAACTTTCCATCAGCTCTCTTGCGCAATCGCGGCCGCTTTTGGTCACTCTTGATAAAAGCACGCCGAATGGTCATGTGCGTACTGATCTGCGTTATAATGGCAAGGATCGGGAAGGCAGCTGGCTGACTTTGTCGGTCAATTTGCCAAAGGGCGACCAGCGCAGTTTTCTGGGCCAGATCAAGCTGGTGCCCCGCCAGGGCCTGTCGGTGATCTGCGATATTGACGACACTATCAAACTCTCCAATGTGCTGGACAAGCGCGAGCTATTGCGCAACTCCTTGTTGCGCCCCTTCAAGCCGATCCGCACTATGTCAGCCTATTTGCGTGAGTTGGAAAAAGAGGGGGCCTATTTCCATTATATATCGGCCTCGCCCTGGCAGCTCTACCCCTCGCTCCGTCAGTTCATGGATAATCATGTGCCGCGTGGTGCTGTTGGCCTGCGCAATTTTCGTTTGAAGGATCGCAGTTTTCTTAATTTTCTGAAGTCGAGCAAGAGTTACAAAATCGAGCGTATCACCGCTATTCTCAAACGCTATCCACAACATCGCTTTATGTTGATTGGCGATAGTGGCGAGCATGACCCCGAAGTTTATGGAGAGATCGCCCGCAGTTTTGGGGCGCAGATCAAGGCGATTACCATCCGCCGGGTTGAGGGCGCAGACAATCGCCAGCAGCGTTTCGAAGAGGCTTTTACAGGCTTGCCCGAGGCTTTATGGACGGTGCGCGTCTTCAGGCCATAATCAATAAACAACAGACAGCTTGTAACCGGCTTTGCGCAAAAGGGCGACCAGGCCGTCTTTGCCCGGCAGGTGCAGCGCGCCAACCGCCATAAACAGATTGCCTTTGTTGATCAATGGCTGGGCACGTAGGCTCATGACCTGGTTGCGCTTGATGATCAGGACGCGTTCAAAGTTTTTAAGGGCGGCAAACTCTTCTTTGGTTGCCTTGGCATATTTGTGGCTCATATGCAGGGAAAACTGCCATAAAGCTGCGATCCTGCGTTGCAAATAAAGCTGTGTCATGGTCTCGATCTGGTCATTCAGCAGATGTCCCATATGAAGAGAGTTCAAGAGCATCACTTTTTGGTCTTTGATGGACAGGCTGGCAAAGGCAGAGAATTGTTCCTTGACGGTTTCCAGCCCGATGATTTTGCTGCCATTGTTTTTTGCTGTCAGGGCAATGGAGGCATCAAGCGCTTTTAGTCCAGCTTTTTGTCGGGCCAGCTCGCATTTTGGCAGCGCCATGCTGAGCATGACAAACCAGGGCTTCATGATGCGCGAGGCGGCATAAGGCATGTTCAAATCATTCAGTTTCGTTTTGAGCAGCTTTATTTCGGGGGGAGAGAGCACTGATTCGATGGTGCGCCCGTCTGTAAAGGCCATAAGGCGAATGTTTTTGATGACCTCCATGGTCATTTTGCTTTCATCAAGAACTTCGCCAATTTCCAGCGCCACAGTCTTGGCGTCATCAAGCACATCGGCGACTGGTCCAGGCAAGGTCGTCAGGCGATCATCGGTCATGTGCATGGTGCCATAAAGGTAGGAGGGGCGCACGCCAGCCCGTTCGATTTTCCACAACAGGCCTTGGCCGTTCGGCGTTTCTTTCTCTCGTCTGATGAGGTCTTTGTAGGCTGGCGGGTTTTCTGTTTTGAGGGCTTCCAGAAGATTATTGCCACGACAAGCGGGCGTTTGTGGCTTGGCGAATACCGGGGAATTGGCCTGCCAGGCAAATAATATGGTGATGGCAAGGGCGATGACGATAATGAGTGCGCGAGCGAGTTTCATGAAAGCTTTCCTTGGCTAGAAGTTGCGCCACGAGACGCCCGGTTTTAGACAATATTGTGACAGGCCGCTCGTCTGCCAGTCTGATCATTCAATTTTCAGAAAGTGCGGGTCTTTTTTGTGACAGGACCAGCACACCAATGATCACCAGAGCCATACCAGCAAAATGCCAGAGCGTAAAAGGCTCGCCCAACAGGCTGATACCTAAAAGAGTGGTGAACACCGGGCCGACGCCCGACAAGGTCGCCGTTGGACCTGAACCAATTTCCTCAATGGCGGCAGCAATCAAAAAAGAGGGAATGACAGTGGCCAGCAGGGCGATCAAGAAAGTCAGGCCATAGACGGGCAAGGGCTGGACCAAGAGGGCGACCTCGTGGGTCAGGACGAAATGAACGAGGATGGCCAGGCTGGCGGCAATCATGGCGATGCAGGTGAACAGGCGGCTGCCGGTGCGTTTAATAAGGGATTGTGAGAAGGTGATATAGCCCGCAAAGGTCACAGCAGCCCCAAAAATGAATGCCGCTCCAAGGGCGAGATCTTGTCCATATATCTGGAAATCACGGGTGAAAATAATCAGCAGCCCGCCATATGTAAGGGCCATGGAGGCTAGGATTTTCAGGGTGACCTTTCGCCCCAAAAATAACACCCCGAGCAAAATGACAAAGCTTGGATAGGTGAATAATATGAGCCGCTCGAATTGCGCGGTCACCATTGTCAGGCCAACAAGATCGAGATAGCTGGCAATATAATAGCCCAGAAGTCCAATCAGCGCGATTTTGGCAAGAGTTGGTGCGGACAGATCGGTTTTTATGCCGTCGCGCTTGTGCTGTGCGAGGGCAAGGGCGGCAAAGACCAGATAAAAGGGCAGGGAGAACGCCATGCGCAGGGTCATCAGCGTGACCGCATCAATCGGGTAGCCATAAGCGAACTTGATAATGATGGGCTTGGTGGAAAACAGGCAGGCCCCGCCGATGGCCAGCGCCATGCCCTTACTTGATAGAGGCAGAGGATGGCTGCGCGCGGCCTTTGCTCCCAATTTTTTATCCGATGTTTTATGGTTCATTTGCCATCGTCATATAGAAGGCGGGAGCCGTGCGCAAGCCTGTTAAGGATTGACTTACTATAGGTTTGGATTGTCCGCGCTATAGTGAAAAACCCCTCTATTTCAATTTCTTGGTAATCAGTTTTCAAAACATAGCTGCTAGTGTGTGTACATAGTAAGTGAGTATGCGTAGAGTTTTGAGGGTGATATGGCATTTGTAGGGGTGTCTGCTTCGGGCAGAAAAAACGGGCATGAATTGCCCGACAATCGTAATGGCAATGGCAATAGTAATGAGGTTTTGGCGGGCGAGGGTGCGCCGTCTATTCAGCCAAAGGAACCAAAGGAGAATGTTGGGGCAACCCGGCAATATCCGATTGGGGGTCCTGGAGCCGTGTTGATTGCATCGGGGCTGATGTTGGCCTCAGGTGCGACCCTTATCGAACTGCTCAATCTTCCTGTGACGTCAGTTTTTGCTCTGTCGGGCATGGTCTTTGCCGGTTTGGGCGTTGCTTATCTTTTTTCCGAACAGCGCAGATTTACGGAGCGCGGTGCGGCCAACAAGGCGACCTCAGGCAAGATTGATCAATTGGCCCTGCGCCTTGATGAAGGTCTTGAGAGCCTGCGCGATGTGCAATGGGAAATGCGCGACAGCGAGTTGCGCTATCGTGATCTGCTCGACAATCAGCTTGATATCATTTTGCGCCGTGACCGCAATGGCCGCATCAGCTTTGTCAATGATGCCTTTTGCGAGACTTTTGGCGTTGAGCATAATGAAATCATCGGCGCACTGTTTGAGCCTGAAACGGCCAGCGACAGTAAAGCTGTGGCCTTTGGACAGTTTGGCGATCAGGATCACGATCAGTATGAGCAGCAGCTCATGACCAAAAGCGGGGCGCGCTGGTTCAGTTTTGAGGCTGTGGCCATTCGCGATGAAGACGGCGAGTTGCGCGAAGTTCATACGGTGGGCCGCGATATAACGGACGCGAAAAAAGCCGCCAGTGAATTGCAAGAAGCCCGCACGCTGGCCGAAAGCGCCAACCACGCCAAAACCCGTTTTCTGGCGACGATGAGCCATGAGATCAGAACGCCCATGAACGGCATTATGGGCATGAGCGATCTGTTGGCCGAGAGCAATCTGTCGCCAGAGCAGCGCACTTATTGTCAGGCCATCAGCAAATCGGCAACGACTTTGTTGTCGCTGATTGACGAAATTCTCGATTTCTCGAAGATTGAGGCCGGCAAGTTTGAAATGGTCAAAAAGCCTTATAATATAACCGGTTTTGCCGAGGGTGTTGTCGAATTGATGGCCCCGCGCGCTTTTGAGAAAAACCTGTCGCTTGGCTGTTTTGTCTCTCCTGATCTGCACGATCTGGTAATCGGCGATGAAATGCGTATGCGCCAGATCCTGCTCAACCTGATTGGCAACGCCATCAAATTCACCGATGAGGGTGGGGTCATGCTGGAGATTTCTGCAGCGGGCGAAAATAATGATTTGCTGCGCTTTCGTGTTGCGGATACCGGCATTGGCCTCTCCAAAGACGATATGGAGCGCATTTTCGTTGAGTTCGAGCAGGTCGACAGCTCTAACGCGCGTCGCAATGGTGGCACCGGCCTTGGTCTGGCCATCACCCGTCGCCTGGTGGAAACCATGGGCGGCGAGATCAATGTGTCGAGTGTGCGCGCCAAAGGCTCTGTGTTCACGGTTGATATGGAGCTGGAATTTGCGGCGGATGCCGTTCCCTTGCGCCAACATCTGCCTCGTCCTTCACATGTGAAACGGGTGCTGATTGCCTGCGATCATGATCTGGAAGGTCATCTCATCGGTAAAATGCTGAAATCTCTTGGCATTGATGTGGTGGTGCAGGACCAGCGTATGGCCCTTGAAATGCTGGAAGACAAGGTTGGAGCGCCGTTTGATGTGCTCATCAGCGATGCCGTTGATACGCCGACCTTTGCGCAGAAACTGGCGCTGGCCGCCGAGTGCCATGCTGGCCATCCCGTCAAGGGGCTGATGCTGATCGAGGCCACCGATCGTCGCGACTATGAAGCCTTGAGTGACAAGGGCTATGACAGCTATCTGACCCGTCCGGTGCGCCATGTTTCGCTGTTGCGCCAGCTTGAGGGCCTCGAAGCGGCTTCAGTGGTTCGCCAGCCAGAGCCCACACAGAGCGATTTTGCGCCAAAAGCATTGGCACCTGCGCAAGAAGGCTTTCGCAATTTCGAGAAGGTAGCTGAGCCTATTCCCCCGCACGAGGAGGTTATGGCACCACAGCAACCCGTATCGACAAAGCCGCATATTCTGCTGGCCGAAGACAATGAGATCAACGCTTTGCTGGGCTGTCGTCTGCTGGAGCATGTGGGCTATGATGTGACCCATGTGACCGATGGCCAGAAGGCTGTCAACGCGGTCAAGGCGTCCGCTACGGGCAAAGGATTTGATGCCGTATTGATGGATATTCACATGCCGCATATGGATGGCATAAGGGCGACACAGGAAATCCGTGCTTATGAGGAATATTCAGGTCTGTACGAAAATCCGTTGCCGATCATTGCCTTGACGGCCAATGCCTTTGATGAGGTCAAAACGGAGTGCTATGCGGTGGGCATGAATGCCTATCTGGCCAAGCCCTTTGCCCGTGAAGAGCTGTATGAGATCATCGAAAGCTGCTTGCGCACGCGCATGGAAAAGGCCAGCTGAAATCATACCATGCAATGGGTCAATATTAAGAGCGGTTGGTATCAGACGTGCTGCAGCCCTGGCGTTGCAGCACGTCAATCCTTTAAAAGCCCAAGCTCCTTTTGCTTCTTTTTGGAAAGCCCCTTTGAGACGAGTTCATGGGAGCGGGTGATATAGTCCTTCAGATCCTCATCGTTCAACCCCGGTTCAGCATAGTGCTGGATCCACTTGAACCCTCGTGAAGCCAGATAAGGGGCAGGGCGCAGACCGTCTTGTTCTTTTAAAATTTCAAAGGACAGCTCCGAGGTCTTGAAGGTGAAGGCCTCGCATTCCTCGACCCAGCCGCCAATCGCGAACACTTTGCCGCCGACCTTCCAGACATGCGAGCCGCCCCATTGCACAACATAAGTCGTGGCGATGAGCGAGCCGCAAAACTGGTTGAACTCCTCATAGTTCATATTCACACCTCTTATTATCACCCCAAAAAGCGCCTTACAGGCGCTGCCCTCGCCGGGCATTTCTTCTCTGCGAGGCTTGGCATCTTTGCAGATGGCATTGGGGACTAGTCCCCAAACCCCAATACCCAAATGGGGGTTGTTCTCGTTCCCAAGCTCTGCTTGGGAATGCATATTAAAGACGCTCTGCGTCGTGGTTCAGGCTATTCCTTGCTCGCTTTCAGGACGCAGAGCGTCGCTGTCATGGGTTCCCAGGCAGAGCTGGGGAACCAGAATTCTTATCTTAGCGCTTATGGGAGCAGCCCGCAAAATCCCAATAGAAAAATGGGGTGCAGGGATCATCCCCTGCCGCTTGCCGCGTAGGCAGCCAAGCCTCGCCGAGAGAAGATATGGCTGGCGAAGACAAGCTGCGTAGCAGCTTAACCAGCGGTTTTATTATTTCCCAAGCTTTTGCGCAACATGCTGGCGGATCGTCGGGATTTGTGAATACAGTTTTTTGCCGGGGCACAGGGTTTGCGCGTAATGTTTATGGCCCTCGATTTTTCTGGCCGGGATTTCCCAGCGTTTTGTTAGCATGACCAGCAACTCTTCAAGATTTTGCAGTTGGGCTTTGGTGGGGCTGGTTTTCATGAAATTACCTTCCAGCACGATTTGAATGTGATGGCGCGGATTATAATTCGTATTGGTGTCGCCCGCATATTTGAGGTTACGCCCTTGCGCAATCTGGCCACTGGCGGCGATATAGAAATGATAGGGAATATCGGCCCAGGCGACCTTCATTTTGCCCGAGGCCAGACGCTCGCGCCGTTGCGAAAAGCTTTGTAGGTTGCGCATTTTGCGCTTGAGATTACCCTTGTGAACGCGCACGCCGGAATGGTGGATGGTGATGCGCGCCAGCTTTTGCGGGATCATTTTCTGGCTTGGCGGTTTCGCGCCCCATTGGGATCGTGTGAGGATGTCAGGAGCGGCCATCGCCGCTGGCGCTGCTGTGACCATGAAGAGCAGGCCAGGCAGAAACAATCTGGCAGCGGTCAAATATCGGTTCATATCAGCGTCCTGATTTTACATAGGCGTCGGGGACAAGTTGCTTGGCCTTGATGTTTTTAAAAATGGCGTAATCGCGATTATACGGCCCCATGACAACGGCATATAATCCGTCGGTCAGATTAGGATAGTTATTTGTGTCAATGATATGGGATTTGATGTTTTTGTCATGCAATTGAGCCAGACGCTTATTGGCACGGGGCAGGGCGATCTTTGGAAAAGAGCCCATAATGACGAAAAAGCGGCCATGCTCTTCGTTTTCAGTTTTGCCAAGGGTGCGCAGTTCCCGGTTTTTGAGCGCCACCGGAGCAGCGTGCGTGCGTGATTTCCCCGGTTTGAGTTCATCCATTGTGATGCGGGCAAATTCGGCATAGAGGCTTTTGGGGTATCTTTTGGAAAAGGAGCGCAGAATACGGCGGTTTTTGCTGTCTTTGATGGTCAGCCAGGCTTGATGAGCGGGATCAGTGATTTTTGCAGCGCCGGGCAGGGGGGAGACACGGGCAGGACCAGCAGCACAGCCGGCGGGGCAGAATTCACCAATAATGGAAGAGGAGGACCAGGGCAGCTGACGGCCCGCCGATTGACCAAATACCTGTTGGCGCACCCGCTTCAGGACAATCTCTATGCCAATGCCGGGCCGGGAGATTTCTTGCGCCAACGCACGGGTAAAGGGGCTATTGTCGCCGTCTCCATCCTCGGCCACATGGCCTGGAGAGGTCGAATAGGCGATGAGCGAGCCACTGGGGGCATCCATGCGCGCCAGTCCGCCAGAACTTTCAACCGACAAGCCACGCGAGGCGCGTTTGAAGGGGTTGTTGCGGCAGCTGTCCAGGACAATGACATTGAGGCGATTGCCAACCGAGGTCAGCCCTTGCATGAGGGCATTTGTTTCAATGGAATAGAGCGAAATATCGGCTTCTTTTTCGATGTCGGCATCGACCGGCACCAGATAGTTGATGCCCCCAACTTGCAGGCCATGCCCGGCATAATAGACAAAACCTACGGCCTGCGGGCCATATTCGCCGAGCTTGGTGGTGAATGTGCGAATGGCCTTTTTGAGGCCGATATAGCCGACATCGCGATATTCCAGCACTTCATAATCAAGCGCGCGAAAAACACTGGCCAGCAAGCGCACATCATTGGCGGGGTTGGGCAGGGGGACTGTGTGTTGATAGGCCGAATTGCCAATCAGCAAAGCGACGCGCTTTTCAGCATTTGCGCTGGTTGGGACAAGCGACAGGATGAACAGGCACGCAAGAAGAGCATATTTTCTAAAATAATCGTCCATGATTTTCACCCAATCGAACATGAATATAAGCAATAGCGAGAGGAGAAACAACATCAACAGTGTTTCTGAAGACGTTGTTCATTCACTGAATAGAGACCCGCGCACTGGACCAACTATAGACTTTTACGCCTTGTCAAGAAAGGCTTGCACGCAAATAAATGCACGCGGTCAGGTGGAATGAAATATAGCCAGCGGCTACAAGCGATTTGGCTGCAGACGGGTGAGCCTCGTTGATCGGACAACGGTTTCTCGCAAACTTTGTCTGATCTTCGCGTGTTTTGAGTATATCATTGTTTCCACGCTAAAAAAGAGACCATCGCACAAATGAGGGAGGCGGTCCCTTCATAGCTCTGCTGATGATTGCAGCTTTCGGACTTTGCGCCAGAGCAGACCGGTGATAAGAGAAGTGATGAGCAAAAGGTCCCCGGAAAAATCGTCCCATCGTCTTGTCGAGGTCCGACTGGATGAAGACAGCATTGTGCGTTGCTCACGCGATATCGAGCATGAGCGCAATGTGGCGATTTACGATCTTCTGGAAAGTAACAGTTTTGAATTGCTGGAGCATGGATCACAGGGGCCTTACAGCCTGTTGTTGGCTCTTGAAGGCAAGAGACTGGCCTTTCATATAGGCGACCCAAATCACAAGCCGCTAAAATCCATCATGCTCTCGCTGTTCTCTTTTCGCCGCCTCATAAAGGATTATTTCCTGCTGTGCGAGAGCTATTTCGAGGCCATCAGGACGGCTCCCCCAAGCCGCATCGAAGCCATTGATATGGGGCGGCGTGGTCTGCATGATGAAGGGGCGCAACTGGTCATTGACCGTCTTGCCGGAAAGATAAAACTGGATTTTGAAACCGCACGCAGGCTATTCACACTGATCTGCGCTCTACAAGGACGAGACGGGCCACAATGATGAAAAGCAACCTGATCAACACAAACAGCCTCACCCCGCGCCCCCTTCCAGGCGCCGTGCTGTTTGCCTGCACGATGAACTCGGTGCGCTCGCCGATGGCGGCGGGCATATTACGCCATCTGGCCGCTCGCAACATATATATAGAGTCAGCGGGCGTGCGCACAGGCCAGCAGGACCCCTTTGTGACCAATGTGATGGAAGAAATCGGTATTGATGTCTCAAAGCACCGCCCCGTTGCCATCAATGATCTGTTTGATAGCAATTTTGATCTCATCATCACCCTGACCCCCGAGGCCCATCATCAGGCCTTGGAGCTAACGCGCACCATGTCGGTCGATGTGGACTATTGGCCAACCCTGGACCCGACCTTCGTCACCGGTAATCGCGAGCAGGTGCTACAATCCTATCGCACCTGTCGGGATACCCTGCTTGGCAAAATCAAGACTTTTTTCAATTTTGAAAGAGCACAAGAACCCAAAACCTGATCTTTGGCTGGCACAAAACCAAAATAGTTGCGAAAAACGAAAGATGAGCCTTGCAATTATCGGCAATCACTCACATGCTCTTGGCAAAAGTTGTTTGTGCCAGATTGTATGTTTAATGAGATGCAGATGGCCGTAAAATATATTGGATTGGAGTCTTATGGCTAAGGAAGAATTGCTGGAATTCGAGGGCATTGTCAACGAATTGCTGCCCAATGCGACCTTTCGGGTCGAACTGGAAAACGGACATGAAGTCATCGCCCACACGGCTGGACGTATGCGTAAAAACAGGATTCGTGTCCTTGCAGGAGATAAGGTGCTTG
>JAKIUO010000301.1 GCA_021647535.1 Hyphomicrobiaceae bacterium | reverse complement strand
CTCCGGCGGTTCGCTACGCGCGAAAGCGGCAAAGGGTCGAGACCCTTGTGCAATCCCAATTGTTGGGTTTTTAGGGACTAGTCCCTGAATGCCCGCTGCATAAGCGTCGCCGAAGGCTCTTTTTCAAAACCGACCCAAAAGTTGGGTGCGTAACATCAGTATTTTATTCTCAAAAACATCTGTTCAACAAAGAAAATCAACCCTGCTGCCTTTCTTCGCGCTGATATAAGGGGACGAATCGCACAGCAAGGGTCTGTTCGCGCTCCAGGCCTTTGTTTGTACGGTCAATAATAGTGATTTTCTGATCATCACGCTGCGTGCCAACCGGCATCACCAGACGCCCGCCAAGCGCCAGTTGATCCAGTAAGGCGGGTGGAATTTGCGGGGCGGCTGCCGTAACGATAATGCGATCAAAGGGGGCCTGCTCAAGCCAGCCTTCGCAGCCGTCAGCCAGTTTTGTGACGATATTATCCAGCCCAAGCTCATCAAATCTACTTTGCGCCGCCAACTGCAGATCACGATGCGCTTCAATGGTAAAAATCCGTCGTCCGAGATGGGAAAGAACAGCCGCCTGATACCCACTGCCTGTGCCAATTTCGAGAACCTTATCGGTCTTTTGCACCCGAAGGACATCGCTCATATAAGCGACAACATAAGGCTGCGAGATGGTCTGGCCACATTCAAGCGGCAGCGCAATGTCGTAATAGGCCTGGTCCTTGAAAGCACCAGGCACAAAGAAGTCGCGTGGCACAAGCTCCATGGCTCGCAACACTCCGATATCCTGTATCCCTTTTTTGCGTAGGGACATGACAAGGGAAACCTGTTCATTGACCCCAATAGCATTTGGCATCGACACTTCTCTGATTAAGCAACAACTTTCAATTAGGGCAAGTCTGTAAAGCACAATTATGTCAAACTCTGGAAAGAGGCGCAAAAGAGCGAGAAACCCTGCCCAACTTTACGGCCTGACCAAGCTGCTCAGCCCCCTAATTCTGTAGCTTCGACTGCAGGGATTGGCAGGTTTTATAATGCGTTAAATCCAGATGCAGAGGCGTTACCGATATATGCTTGTCGCAAAGTGCGCCAAGATCCGTCCCCTTTGGCGGGTTCAAAGTATTGCGCCTGTAGGTGATCCAATAATAGGGTTCGCCATGCATGTCCTCGCGTTTGGCATAACCAATCGACTTGTTGGGATCGCTATAGCCCTGATTGGTCACTTCAATGCCCTTGATTTCCTCAAGGGGACAATCGGGAAAATTGACGTTCATCAATACTTTTTCCGGCCAGCCAGCGGCCAGCAGCTTGCTGATCGTATCGACGCCGTGCTGGCGAGCCGGTTCCCAGCAGATAGGCCCCTCCCCGCCATTGCCGCCTGCCGCTCTGGTCTGCGACAAGGCAATCGATGGGATGCCGAGCATGGCCCCTTCCATGGCACCCGCGATGGTGCCGGAATAGGTGGTATCATCAGCGGTGTTTTGCCCTTGATTGATGCCGGACAGAACAAGGTCAGGCTTGTGATCTTTCATCAGTTCAAGCACAGCGATCAACACGCAATCGGTCGGTGTTCCCGCCACCGCAATGCGGCGCTCACCAATCGGCCTGACCCGCAACGGATTATGCAGGGTCAGCGAGTGAGATACACCGCTTTGATTGGTTTCTGGTGCAACAATCCACACATCATCGGAGAGCTGATCGGCGATTTCTTTCAAAACCTTGAGGCCAGGGGCAAACATGCCATCATCATTGGTCAATAATATGCGCATCAGCTTTTTTCAATCACTTCAAGACCACCCATATAGGGGCGCAAAACCTCCGGTACGATGATCGACCCATCGGCCTGCTGGTAGTTTTCAAGCACAGCCACCATGGTGCGGCCAATCGCCAGTCCAGAGCCGTTCAACGTATGCACAAAGCCCACCTCTTTTTGACCCTCAACGCGATAACGGGCGTTCATGCGGCGCGCCTGAAAATCTCCACAGACCGAAATGCTGGAAATCTCGCGATAGCTGTCCTGTCCCGGCAACCAGACCTCCAGATCATAGGTGCGACGGGCCGAAAAGCCCATATCCCCTGTGCATAACAGCATGACGCGATATGAAAGGCCAAGCCGCCTCAGCCCTTCTTCCCCGC
>JAKIUO010000101.1 GCA_021647535.1 Hyphomicrobiaceae bacterium | reverse complement strand
CTTGTCGCGAGGTGTCGTCACCAGCATGGGAAGTCGTATTGCTCTGGCTGAAGGCGGTGCGGCAGTTGGGACTGTGGCCGCGCCCGGTGTTGGCACAGCGGTTGGCACAGCCGCCGGGCTTGTGCTCGGGGCGGCAGCCGATTATTTTTTGAACAAGCGCCGCGAGAAGAAAAATCGCGCCAATTTTGTCAAAACCAATAGCGAGGCGCTTGATCTGACCATTGCGCAGTGGAAAGGCAAGCTGCACGATAATGTCGGCAGCGCTGTGTCGCGCTGGTTCGATGATGCCCGCGCCGGCATGGTGCTGTCACGGCCTAAAACCGGTTCAAAACCATCGAAAAGCAGCACTCAAAATACGCCAATGCTGTAAATTCGGGCCTTTTCTGCTCTATCTTTCCTTCTCATGACTATTTTTAGGGGGTACAGCTGTAGTCTATGATTTTCAGGTGATTCGCGTGAGAAACCTATTAAGTCTGCTCTGGTGGACGATCAGGTGAGAGGCTTCTTGGGGTCTGCTGGCGCGAACCTAAATAAAAAGGAAGTGTGGGATGGGCGAGATAAATCAGTTGAGCGATATTGATCTGGCAGCATTGGTTTCCAGTAAAATCTGTCATGACGCCATCGGGCCAATGACGGCTGTTGGTTTCGGGCTTGATGTGCTTGAGGAAGATGAAGATGATGAAGAGCAGCGTGATAGCGCGCTGTCCATGATCCGCAACGGGGTCGGAGCGATTACGGCCAAAGTGCAATTTGCCAGACTGGCTTTTGGGGCGGCGGGATCATCCGGGTTGGAGGTTGATCTGAAAGAGGCGCAGTCTGTCGCTTGCAAATATGTGGAAAGTGATAAAAAACATCAGGTTGATTGGCAGTGCAGCCTCGCCACACTTCCTAAAAATCACGTTAAATTATTGCTCAATCTTGTGGCGATTTCTATGGGAACAGTGCCGCGCGGTGGCAAAATCGCCATCGATATTAAGGAAGATGCCGGGCAGCCACAATTCACCATCCGTACCAGCGGCCCAAAAGCCCGTATTCCAGCCGGGGTTGTCGAATTGATTTCCGGCACGCAGCAAGAAGATGTTGATGCGCGCTCGATCCAGCCCTATTTTACCGGACGGGTGGCAAAGGCAACCAGCGCTGATGTTTCCATCACAATGGAAGGTGAAGGTGTCATCCTGGCCGTCAGTTTTTCCTGACCCAAGGGTACTATCGTTTTGTTACAACCACAGGTTTTGCTTTGTTAATAAAGTTTAGCCTATGTTAACACTCTTTTCCCATTATGGCACACAACAAATCTCTTTATGCGAACCAGATAATCGCTCGGAGATGTGCTAATAATTACGGGGATAAGGGGCGATATGGACGATCTGCTTCAGGAGTTTCTAACAGAAACAGTAGAGAGTCTCGATGTTGTTGATGTCGAGCTTGTCAAATTTGAGCAGGACCCGAACAATGCGGAGATATTGGCAAATATCTTCCGACTTGTTCATACGATCAAGGGCACATGCGGTTTTCTTGGACTGCCGCGCCTTGGGGCGCTGGCCCATGCTGCCGAAACCCTGATGGGTAAATATCGCGATGGTTCGCCGGTAACGGGTGATGGCGTATCGCTGATCTTGCAGACCATTGATCGTCTCAAGGAAATTCTGGAAGTTCTCGAAGAAGCGCAATCCGAGCCTGTTGGTTCAGATGATGATCTGATCAACCTGCTTGATGCCATGTCGCTGGGAGAGCAAGCGGCAGCATCTGTTCCTGAAGCGGTGCCAGCAATGGAGACACCGGCAGATAGCAATGCGGTCATGGGTGAGATGGCCGGTGACGATGGTCCGCTGAATATTGTGGTGCGCGATTTGAAACCGGGTGAGGTTACGCTTGAGGACCTTGAACGCGCCTTTAACGAGGCGCCCGGCCCGGATGATATGGGACCGCCCCCGCTGCCTGATATGGATTTTTCTACTGACAATGAGGCGGTGCCCCAAGAAGCTGTAGCCCAGGCTGAAATGGCCGAGCCTGTTCCGGTTCCATCCAAGGAAACACCGGCCGTAGCTCCAGAGGCAGAGCGGCGCGCAAAAGATGATCGTCGCCAGGAAGAACGCCGGGCTGAACCCAAAAAGGCGCCAGTCAATCAGACCATCCGTGTCAGCGTTGAAACACTCGAACAGCTCATGACCATGGTCTCTGAGCTGGTGCTGACACGCAATCAGCTGCTCGAAATGGTCCGCAAGCATGATGATAGTGAGTTCAAAGGCCCCTTGCAGCGCCTTTCAAATGTCACTGCCGAATTGCAAGAAGGGGTCATGAAGACCCGTATGCAACCCATTGGCAATGCCTGGCAGAAGCTGCCACGCATTGTGCGCGATCTGTCGCTTTCGCTCGACAAGAAGATTGATCTGGAAATGATCGGTGCCGAAACCGAACTGGATCGCCAGGTGCTTGAAGTCATTAAGGATCCGCTCACCCATATGGTGCGCAATTCTGCTGATCACGGCCTTGAAGCCAATTCTGACCGGGCCATGCTGGGCAAACCTGAAATTGGCAAGATCACCCTGTCAGCCTATCATGAGGGTGGCCAGATCATCATCAAAATTGTTGATGACGGACGCGGTCTCGATGCTGAAAAAATCAGGGCTAAAGTATTGTCCAGCGAGCTGGCCACAGAAGACGAGCTTGATCGCATGTCGGAAGGGCAGATCCAGAAATTTATCTTCCACCCCGGTTTTTCAACCGCCAAGGAAGTCACTGCCGTATCTGGACGGGGTGTCGGCATGGATGTCGTGCGCACCAATATCGAACTGATTGGCGGCACGGTTGACCTGATCTCCGTTGTTGGTAAAGGCACCACTTTTATCATCAAAATTCCTCTCACTCTGGCTATTGTATCGGCGTTGATCGTCGAAGTCAGCGGTCAGCGCTTTGCTGTGCCACAGCTCTCTGTTGTGGAGCTGGTGCGCGCTCATGGCGAAGCCGGGCATCGCATCGAGATGATCAATGATGCGCCGGTCCTGCGCCTGCGGAACGAATTATTGCCGCTGATTTATCTCAACAAGCAGCTGGGGCTGGAGCCGTCTCCCGAATATAAGGACGCCAAGGGGGGCAAGGAATTTGTCATCATCACCCAGGTGGGTTCGCAAACTTTTGGCATTGTGGTTGATTTCGTTTTCCATACAGAAGAAATCGTCGTGAAGCCGATGTCCAACATGTTGCGCGATATCTCCATGTTCTCAGGCAACACCATTTTGGGTGATGGCAGTGTGATCATGATTATTGATCCAAATGGCATTGCGCAAAGTGTGGCGGCTGATAGTGGTGTGCAGGCAGCCGTAGAGCGTCAGGCTGCTGTCGTTCAGGCCAGCGTTCGCGAAGATCTGACCACTTTGCTGGTGTTCAGCGCTGGATCGGATGAGCCAAAAGCTGTGCCGCTGTCGCTGGTGACACGTCTTGAAGAAATTGACAACAGCAAGATCGAACGCATTAATGGCCGCGACCTCGTGCAATATCGCGGCAAACTGATGCCACTGGTTTATCTGGACGATTATGACCCTGCCAGTCGTGGCGACAAACCTCGGCAACCAGTGCTGGTCTTTACTGATGATGATCATTCCATGGGGTTGGTGGTCGACAAGATTATTGATATTGTCGAAGATCGTCTGGTTATTGAAATTCAGTCAGATATTCCTGGTGTTCTGGGTTCTGCGGTCATTCGCGAGAAAGCCACCGAACTGATTGATGTGGCCCATTATCTGCCCAAAGCTTTTGATGACTGGCTGGATCGCAAGGATCGTCCCAATGGTGGAAATATGCAGAAGAACCTTAATCTGCTGCTGGTAGATGACAGCTCGTTCTTCCGTAATATGCTGGCCCCGCTGCTCGGCTCTGCTGGATATCATGTGACCCTTGCCGCCAGCGGTGAAGAGGCCCTGTCCCTGAAAGAGCGCGGTATTAATTTTGATCTCATCGTCTCGGATATAGAAATGCCCGGCATGAACGGTATCGAGTTTGCTGAAAAACTCAAATTTGATCCTGATTGGGGAGATACACCGATTATCGCCCTGTCGTCTCATGCTGAACCGGACATTATCGAAAAATCCAAAGAAGCCGGTTTTCATGAATATGTCGGAAAATTCGACAGGGAGGGGCTGGTCGAAACCCTTCGTGAAGTCAGAGTTGGTATGGAGGAGGCCTCATGAGCAAGAACCACAAACGGGACGCCGAGAGCGGACCCCTGGAAGAATTTGTTACGGTGATCATAGCCGATCAGCTTTTTGGATTACCCATCAATCGGGTGTCTGATGTCTTTATGCTGACGGATATGACGGTCGTCCCTTTGTCGATCCCTGAAATTGCCGGAGTTCTCAATCTGCGTGGCCGCATCGTCACGGCGATTGATATGCGTCAGCGCCTTGGCCTGCCCCCACGCGACA
This sequence comes from Hyphomicrobiaceae bacterium, assembly GCA_021647535.1. Taxonomy (GTDB): domain Bacteria; phylum Pseudomonadota; class Alphaproteobacteria; order Rhizobiales; family JAKIUO01; genus JAKIUO01. The sequence continues at coordinate 6,187 of JAKIUO010000101.1, read as the reverse complement.
GTGATGAAACGGCGATGGCTGTGGGCATTGAAATGAACCGGGAAAATTTTGGACTGGTGATTGATCGTATTGGCGATGTTCTGCATCTGCCGATCAATGATTTTGATGCCAATCCGGTTAATCTTGACCCGCGCTGGAAGAGTGTTGCCCAGAGCATTTTTATGCTGGAATCAGAATTACTGGTCATTCTGGATGTTGACCGGGTGCTGGACCTTGGCGACCGCGAAGCGGCTGCCTGATTAGAAGATCGGCAACGCGCAAGCTGATGTTTGGGACGTGGAGAGTAGATCGCGCGCTTGAGCCAAATTGAACTTGCAAGAGAGGGAACATTAAATGTCTTATTGTTTGATCGTTGATGATAGTGCGGTGATCCGCAAGGTTGCCCGGCACATTATTGAGAGCCTGGAATTTGAAACCGACGAAGCTGCTGATGGCAGCATTGCCCTGAAAAAATGTCGTGAAAACATGCCCGATGCGGTCTTGCTGGACTGGAATATGCCGAAAATGGACGGCATGGCGTTTATCAAGGCGTTGCGTCAGGAAGAAAATGGCAAAAAACCAAAGGTCATTTTTTGCACGACCGAGAATGACGCCAAACATATTTCTCAAGCGATTACAGCCGGAGCTGATGAATTTGTCATGAAGCCGTTTGACAAAACCATTCTGGAGACAAAGTTCCAGCAGGTCGGCCTTCTCGACTGAAATTTTTCCTCCTATATTACAGGACGCAGAACATGGCTCTGGCAGTACAGTCTTCAACATTGGGCACGGGCACGCCGGGTGCCTCGCGCTCTAACCTCATCAAGGTGATGGTCGTCGATGACAGCGCGGTTGTACGCGGTTTGGTATCGCGCTGGGTTGGCGAAGAAAGCGGCATGGAAATTGTTGCGCGCCATATTAATGGGGCAAAGGCCGTTGAGGATGTCGCCAAAAGCCAGCCTGATATTATCATACTTGATGTTGAAATGCCGGTCATGGATGGGCTCGATGCTTTGCCCGCTTTGTTGAAAAACCACCCCGGTGTCAAGGTTATCATGGCCTCGACCCTGACCCAGCGCAATGCCGAGATCAGCATGAAGGCTCTGTCGCTTGGCGCAACGGACTATATTCCCAAACCAGACAGTAATTCCGGCATAACGACCTCGTCGTCTTTTCGCCGCGACCTTATTGCCAGGATCCGATCACTTGGCGGCGCACGCCAGCGGCGGCCTGTGCAAGCGGCCAGACCTGTCACCGCAAGAGCGGCTCCAAAGCCAGCCATGCGCGCCTCACCAATAGTGCGAACCCCCTCGCCAGCGCTCAGAAATACAGGCGCAGCCAGTGCGGGTGGGGATTATAAATTACGACCGTTCTCCGGTGTGCCGCCAAGAATATTACTGGTGGGCAGCTCGACGGGGGGGCCGCAGGCACTTGTTAAGCTGTTTACAAGTATCGGCCCGGAAATTGGTAAAATTCCGGTGTTGGTCACACAACATATGCCCGCCACCTTCACGGCCATTCTGGCGAAAAATCTTGGTGAAGTGGCAAAGCGGCCAGCTGGTGAAGCCCGGCATCGCGAACTGATCAAGCCCGGCACCATTTATGTGGCTCCTGGGGGCTATCATATGCGTTTGAAATCCGTTGCCGGAGGCGCACAGATTGCTCTGGATCAGGGAGCTGAGGTCAATTTCTGCCGTCCAGCTGTCGACCCGATGTTCGAATCTGCTGCTCGTATTTATCGTAGTGCAATCCTCGCCGCCATTCTCACAGGTATGGGGCAAGATGGGGCCGAAGGGGCTGGTCTTATTGCCAAAGCGGGTGGTTCGGTCATTGTTCAGGATGAAGAAACCAGCGTTGTATGGGGAATGCCAGGGGCCGCTGCTGCTGCCGGTGTTTGCAGTGCGATACTCCCTCTGGCCGCAATTGGGCCCAAAATCAACAAGCTTGTTAAGTGAGGAACTCATGACACCCGATCAATTCAATTTTCTCCGCGCCTTTCTTAAAGAACATTCCGGGCTGGTCCTTGGTGAAGACAAGCGCTATTTACTGGACAGCCGTCTCAACCCGGTGGCCAAACAGTTCAATCACGCATCGCTGAGCGATATGGTTGTTGCCCTGAAACGACCGGGCGCACAAAAGCTGTCTGATGCGATTATTGAAGCCATGACCATCAACGAGTCGTTCTTTTTTCGCGACATGACACCATTTGATAATTTCCGCAATATCATGCTGCCTCATATGTTAAAAGAGCGCGCAACGTCTCGTAAATTACGCATTTGGAGTGCCGCCGCTTCCACTGGTCAAGAAGGCTATTCTCTGGCCATTGAGTTGTTGGAACAAAAATCCAAAATGAGCGGCTGGCGCACAGAAATTCTTGGTACGGATCTCTCGACAGAAGCGTTGGCCAAGGCGCGGGCCGGTGCCTATACCCAGTTTGAGGTGCAGCGTGGTATGCCAAGCAATTTGCTGATGAAATATTTCAAGCAGCAAGGTGCGGAATGGATGGTGGCCCCGGCGGTTAAGTCCATGGTTACTTACAAGCCCTTTAATCTGCTCAAGGAATTTCGTTCGTTGGGGCAGTTCGATATCGTCTTTTGTCGTAATGTGCTGATCTATTTTGATCGCGAGACCAAGGCCGATATTTTGCAGCGCATGGCAAAACAAATGGCCCCGGATGGCTATCTTGTGCTGGGGGCAGCTGAGACGATTATTGGTTTGAGTGACGCTTATAAAATGGTGCCAGGGGTGCGCGGGCTTTATCAGCGTAGCGCTGACAAAGCAGCCATACCAGCAAAAGCAAAAACCACAGCAGCTGCCAGCGATCGCTGGAAAGCCAAAAAAGCAACGGCTATACCAGCAGTAAAGCCCCGCACAGCGCGACCTTTGAGAGCTGTGGCGAGCAGCAGCCGCACGAACCTGTTTGCCAAAAATCGCTAATCGGTTTCAAAAACTTGAGAGATTTTTATCCCAAAATATAATGGGAGCTTCGTTTTCCCCTGACGAGATTATAGTCGATATCGTTTTTGTGAACGATACAAACAGGGATCGCGATGACAGATGAGCTTTTTCCAGTTGGTTCACTTGATGAACTGAACCAGCCTGAAACTGTCAGTTTCACCCCCGAACATTATGATGAGATTCAGCTGGAAATGGCGGTCTTTATCCTGCACAAGAAACATCAAATGGATGAGAAACCAACAGTCTCCACTCTTGAACAGATCATTGAAATATCTGACAAACTGGAGAAACTCTTGCAGGTTGACAACAAATTATCTGTCGATGCAAAATACCCATTGCATTTACTCCATAAATAATTGCCAAATGGCGGTATCTTTGCCTTGCATGCCAATCTGATTACGTTGTCTGGTGCTGCCCGTAGAATACTACCAGACTGGCAAAGGCCAAGAAAGAAAGGGCGCCCTCCAGACAGGGACAAGACCGAATTTATACAGGCGCTGGCACGGATATATAGCAAAACTGGTGGAACTCTAGGGGTTTCCAAGGATTCTGAAACAAGCGGGCCCTTTTTTCGTTTTGTTGAGCGGGTCAACAGTTTTTCACCTGATGACCTCATGATGACTGGCAGCGAGATGCGTACGAAAATGGGGGCAGCAAGAGATAAGATGAAGGCCGCAAAAGAGGGGGGAAAGAAATAGCCGATTTTTTTTGAATTACTTCCCTGATGTTTTTGTTTTGGGACAGCTATGAATTGCTTCAGTCACTTTGAAAGGAGCAATTTATGACAGAGCAAACACACACCAACCCTATTCGTGAAAAAATCGAGGCGGCGAAACAAAGGGTTGCCGTTTCACATACTGGCCAGAATAACGTCTTGCCGCCCACCGGTTTTTTGCGACTTCCTCAGGTTCTTAAACTGATTCCGGTGGGCAGGGCCAGCTGGTGGGAGGGCATGAAACAGGGGCGCTATCCAAAAGGTGTTAAAATCGGCAAACGCTCCACCGCTTGGCGCGTTGAAGACATCCGTGATCTGATCGACCGCCTTGGCGCGGCTGAATAGGGGGTGGTTATGTCAAAATATGAAACACCGGGCGAGAATGGCACTTCCCGACCCGGCATAAATCAGATTGAACACCCTGAAAATAGCCATAACCACGAGACTTTGCAAGTCCTTGATGCTGATCCAGAGGAACAGTTCAAAGAGGCGATTGAAACCTCTGGTTTATGCACTCCCACCACCGGCTTTGTTGCCGATGGCCAGTCCCACGCCTTTGATGGGGAGGCCATAGGCGAAGAAAACTGGACCTATTGGTTTGATGGTCAGACCGGCGGTTGGCAGGCCCCTGACAGGCGATACTGGGAATGGCCCGGCGGTTGGAACAAAGCCCGGTTGGCATGGCTTGAGCCGCAAGACCTGCAAGTCGATATTTCCGCCCTTGACTATCCAGTTGGTGCGCTTCCGCCTATCATCCTGGCAGCTGTTAAAGAGGTACAGGATTACACAATGGCCCCTCTGGCCCTTGTCGCGGGATCGGCCTTGTCTGCTATTTCCATAGCCGGGCAGGCGCACGTTGATGTAAGGCGAGATGCCAAATTGCAAGGCCCGTCTTCATTGTTCCTGTTGACCATCGCAAACAGCGGCGAACGCAAGTCAACATCAGACAGTTATTTTTCAAAAACGATCCGGGATTATGAGGCAGAACAGGCCGAAATCAAAAAGCCCGAATTGCAGGACCATGAAGCCCGTCTTGCCGTATGGAAAGCCCGGCATACGGGCATCAAGGACCGGATCAGGCAGCTTGCAAAGAAAGGGCTGACAACAAATGAAGCCAACGAAGACTTGAGAAACCTTGAGCATGAAAAGCCGCTAGCACCGCGTGTCCCACGTCTTTTGTATTCGGACACGACATCTGAAGAGCTGGCCCACCGATTGGCAACTGGCTGGCCGTCTGGGGCAATTACCTCGCCTGAAGCCGGTTTGATATTTGGTGGTCATGGCATGAATAGCGAAAGCCTCATGCGCACACTGGGGCTTTACAATGTTCTTTGGGACGGTGGAACCATCCAGATAGACCGGCGCACTTCGCAATCTTTCATTCTTGAAAATACCCGCCTTACGGTGGGCCTGCAAATTCAGGAAGCAGCCTTGCAGGGCTTTCTGGGACGCGGGGGTGAATTGGCCAGAGGTATCGGCTTTTTTGCCCGTTGTCTTATTGCATGGCCCAAATCCACACAGGGAACCCGTTTTTTCAAGCCCGCGCCCGATAGCTGGCCAGCCCTTACCGCCTTCAATCAGCGTATGAGGGAAATACTGAACACACCCGCGCCAACCAATGAGAAAGGGGGCTTGTGCCCTTGTGTTCTGAAGCTTTCCAAGGAGGCCAAAACAGCATGGACGAACTTTTACAATCATATTGAGGGCCAACAGGGGAGGAGTGGCAAACTATTCGATGCCAGTAAAACAGCAGACAATGCCGCGAGGCTGGCAGCGCTGTTTCATCTGTTCGAGCTGGGGCCATATGGTGAAATCAGTTTAGAACAGATGGAAGGGGCAACTCGCATTGCCGCCTGGCACCTCAATGAGGCAAAACGGTTTTTTGGTGGTTTGACCCTGTCAGACGAAAACAGGCAACTTGTGGAGCTAAGCGCATGGCTGGTTGGCAATTGCCAGAAAAACAACGGGCAAGGTTTTTCAACAAGAGATGTACAGCGGGGTGGGCCGAATAGATCACGACAAAAGGATGTGCTGTTACCTTTGCTCACAAAGCTGGAAGAGCTGGCCCATATTCGACTGACCAAAACCGGACGCTCAACAATGCTGATTGAGATTAACCCGGCCTTACTGGCAAAGGGGAACAATCATGCTTGAACAACTGATAGCCAAAGACGGATTACAGCAGCTTGCGACTGCGACTTGCGACAGTTCCAAGGAAAAACAGCCGGATTTGTGTCGCAAAGTCGCAAAAGTCGCAGTCGCAAAGGCCCCGGAGTACAAAACGATCAAACCAGCCCTTTGTCCGGTTGATCTGGCCGAAAGGCTGGCAATTCTTCAAATTGACGGTGGGCACGACCGCCAACGAGCGGCGCAAATCGTGGCTGGTGAATTGGGATTTAATAACATATGAGCCAATTGCAAAACTCCCATTAGCCATGGTAGTTTCAGATTTGCGCAAGCGCTACTGTTCCGCAGTGCGCGGATTGTGTCACTCTGAACTATTTCCATCCGGCACTCAAGCGCCGTTTTTACAAA
>JAKIUO010000100.1 GCA_021647535.1 Hyphomicrobiaceae bacterium | reverse complement strand
CGACAGAAACAAAAACGCGTCGCAGCCCTTGCCCGCCGTCGTGAACAAGCAGCCAGACGGCAGCGCGAGCAGACCAGAGAAACGCAAAGTGGTACAAGGAGCGCCACAAGAACCACAAGAAGCGCCAGCAAGCCAAAATCAGCGTCACGCTCACCAGTTAGACGCCCCGTCAAACCAGTGGTTGCACCTCCAGCAATTGCCCCGCCAACAAGCGAACCCTCTTCGGCATCACGGAGCCTTTCACCAGGAAATGCGCCAGAAACAGCCGCTGTGAAAACAGACAAGCAACCGGAAAACCACACAATTGTCAAAGTCTATTATGCCACAGACCGCCAGCAGCAAGACACAAGCAAGCTGGGTGGGTTTTTTGGAGGAAAACCCTCGAAATCAGTTATTCTGGCTGGCTTTTTCGGTGGTCAGCCTTCTGAACCCAAAACAATAAGCTATGGCATTTGCGAAGTTGCCATTCCCAAATCCCATCAGCCCGGCGAGCTCGAAACCACATCATACTGGCCCTCGAACTGGAAGGAAGACCCCGACAAACATGTCCTGCTCATGGAGATTTTGCCAGAGAACAAAGAGGCCTATTTCAACAAGCTGAAAAATACCATTCAAAACTCAAGGGGCAAAAATGCCTTTATTTTTGTGCATGGCTATAATGTCACCTTCAAGGATGCAGCACGCCGCACCGCACAAATCTCTTATGATCTGAACTTTGATGGTGCTCCCGTCTTTTATAGCTGGCCCTCGACAGGCAAGCTGCAGGCCTACACCAAGGATGAAGATAATATTTTGTGGGCGCAGACCAATATCAAGGAGTTCCTGAAGGATTTTGTTGAACAAACACAAGCCAAAAATATCTATCTGATCGCTCACTCCATGGGCAGTCGCGCCCTCACTGGTGCGGTGCGCTCTCTCGTCAACGAAGACAAGAAATTCAAAAAACGTTTTCGTGAGATCATTCTTGCCGCCCCGGATATAAACGCCAGGGTCTTTCGCGATAATATCGCCCCCAAAATGGTTGAAGCCTCCAGACATGTGACGCTTTATGTGTCTGGCGACGACAAGGCTCTCTTGGCCTCACGCAAGTTTCATGACAGCGCCAGGGCGGGCGAAGCGGGCGAAAATATTATTATTGTCAAAGACATAGATACGGTTGATGCCACAGGTGTGCAAGGTTCCAACATGCTCGGGCACAGCTATTGGGCTGAAGCCAAATCCATGATTAACGATATTTTATCTGTCTTTGGCGGCACCCGTGCTGCCGACCGGGAAACTCTCCGATCGGTCAAGATTGATCGCGGTACATATTGGACGTTTCATGGCACAGAAATCGCCCCATAGGCTCACCTGCCAAGAACTGGATATTTTTCTTCGCTTTGATTTTCTCCCGGTGTGGACCGGGAGAAAATCAGCCTATTTGCCCTTGATGGAGCACATTTTGACATCGACCATCAGGTCGCTCGCCAGATCTTCAAGCTGCTCGCAGAGCTCTTCCATTTCCAATCCATCCGGCAAGACAATATCAGCCTCGGCGGAAAACATATGCTCTCCTGTCATCGAGCCTTCAAAAATATGCGTGCGCAGCTCATCGACATTGACTTTGTTATCAGCCAGCACCTTTGAAACATCGCGCACAATCCCCTTATGGTCCTGCCCAATCACCTCGAAATAGGCCTTGCGTCCCTTCTTGCGTCCAATGGGCGCGGCAGGCAGCTCGCTCGCCTCATTGCTCTTGCGCACAGAAATGGAGATGCCATCTTCACCAAGTGCGGCCAGCGCCTTTTCCAGGCCCTCCGCCTTGCTCTCATCCAGTTCAATCCGCAAAATACCGGCAAACTCACCCCCCAGACGCGACATCGCGCTGTCTACCCAGTTGCCATCATAACTGGCCACAACATCGGACAAAAGCTCGACAATACCAGGCCGGTCACTCGCCATTACCGTCAGCACCATTTCCATCTGCATGGGATATTCCTTCCTGACTCAGTAAATAAAACTGCATAATATCTAGCACTCTCAAGGAAAACTGGCCAGCACGGAAAACAAAAGCTGCCTGCCAGCAGCTGACCCAGAGCCATTCAATTCTCAAAGTTTTGCTTCGCAAACGGGCTGCCGCCGATTATTGGCTTTCTGGCCCGTTTGGGGAACGAGTTCCCCAAACCCCTTACTTTTTGAAATTTATGATAGAAAAACGGGAGGTTTGGCGACTGATACTATAGGCTTTACGTTTAGAAAAAATCACCACGACTGGATACCGGTCTCTAAACTCCAACTTGTGAGGGGGATGAAAGCGGCTTAATTATTGAAGCGAAAATGCATGATATCGCCGTCAACAACAACATATTCCTTGCCTTCAAGACGCATTTTTCCTGCTTCTTTGGCCCCTTGCTCGCCGCCCAGTCCGATAAAATCATCATAGGCGATGGTTTCAGCGCGAATAAAGCCCTTTTCAAAATCGGTATGGATGACACCAGCAGCCTGCGGGGCCATCATGCCGGTGCGAATGGTCCAGGCACGCGCTTCTTTTGGACCGGCGGTAAAATAGGTGATGAGATGCAGCAGCTCATAGCCGGAACGAATGAGCCGATTAAGGCCGGGCTCTTCAAGACCAAGATCAGCCAAAAATTCGGCACGCTCATCGTCCGGCAATTGCGCCACTTCTTCTTCGATCTGCGCCGAAATAATGACACTGACCGCACCCTCTTTGGCGGCTTGTTGCTCAACCAGCTTAGAATAATCATTGCCGTCCGCCGCGCTGTCCTCATCGACATTGCACACATAAAGCACCGGTTTTGAAGTCAGCAGGTTGAGCGCCCGAAAAGCCTCTTGTTCAGTGTCGATAATTTCGGCAAATCTCGCCGGTTTTCCTTCATTTAGAGGCACCAGCGCTTTTTCAATAACGACCATGGTTTCCCTGGCGGCCTTGTCCTGCCCCTTGGCTTTTTTCTCCAGGGCTGGCAGGCGTTTTTCAAGGCTTTCCAGATCGGACAGCATCAGTTCGGTTTCAACGATTTCAGCGTCGGACAAAGGGTCGATCTTGCCCGCCACATGGGTGATATTATCATCATCAAAGCAACGCAGAACATAGGCAATGGCGTCAACTTCACGGATATTGGCCAGAAACTGATTGCCCAGCCCCTCGCCTTTCGAGGCGCCAGCCACCAGCCCGGCAATATCAACAAAGGTCAGTCGAGTTGGAATGATTTCCTTTGAGCCCGCCGTTTGCGCAATTTTATCAAGCCGGGCATCAGGCACGCTGACCTCCCCGACATTTGGTTCTATGGTGCAGAACGGGAAATTGGCCGCCTCTGCCGCCGCCGTTTGCGTCAGCGCATTGAACAAGGTGGATTTGCCCACATTTGGCAGTCCGACAATACCGCATTTAAAGCCCATAATGACTTAATCCCCGTCTTTAACTATATTTGTCTTTAATTTTATTTGTCTTTAGTTGATTTCTTCCAGATGCTTAGCATGTCAGCCAGTGGCCCGCCTTCATCCCCGGTTGTTGATTTGTCTTCGCGCGCAGCTTTTTGGCTTTTTTGTTTGCCTTGCTGCTGAGCGGGCGCACTCTTGCCCTTATTTTGGGAGGCACCCGTTTTGTTGCGCCCCCTATCCTTTCCAGGTCGGGCCTCATCAAGCGGGGCCAGATGCTCTGCCACCTCATTCAGAAATTGCGCCGTCCCCTGCTCCAGATAGGTGCTGAATTTACGAGCAATGGCATCCAGCAGAGGGGCGCGCCACTCCTCATCCGCTTTGGAAAAATCGCGCAGCACATGATTGGCCACCTGCGATTTTTGCGCGGGCCGCCCGACACCAATGCGAATGCGATGATAATCATTGCCCACATGCGCGCTCATCGAACGCAGCCCATTATGCCCGGCATTTCCGCCGCTGCACTTGGCCTTCAACTTGCCCGGCACCAGATCAATCTCGTCATAGAGAACGAATACATCTTCAAGATCAAGCTTGTAAAAGCGCAGGGCCTCGCCAACCGAGCGGCCTGATTCGTTCATAAAAGTGGAGGGTTTAAGCAACAGACATTTATTGCGCCCGATGCGCCCTTCAGCCACCACCCCTGAAAAACGCTTGCGCCAGGGAGAAAAATCATGGTGCTCGAACAGTTCATCAACGGCCATAAAGCCGACATTGTGCCGATTTTGAGCGTATTTTCCACCCGGATTTCCAAGGCCAACAATCAGTTTCATGGATCGTCCCCATCAAAACCGGTTCCGCCTTGGGTTTAAGACAGAACCGGACAATGATTTTTGAAGAAGAAACAGGGGTTTTGAAGAAAAACAGGAAATTATTCCTTGTCTTTGTCTTCGCCTTCACCCTCATCTTCGTCGCCACTCTCTTCGGCAACTTCTGGTGCGCCTTCAGCCACTTCAGCCATCTGACCCACTACGGAGACGATCGAAAAGTCACGATCTGTAATGGTCAACTCGATATTCCCGGGCAGTTTAAGATCCGAGGCATGTAGCGTTGTCCCAATCTCCAGGCTCCCCACATCCAGATCAATACTCTCTGGAATAGCATCAGCAGGGCACGAGACTTCGATCTCATGGCGCACAACATTGAAGGCGCCGCCAGCTTTCAGGCCTGGACACTCTTCTTCATTCAGAAAGTTAACGGCAATTTCGACAACAATCCTGGCGTTTTTCTTAATGCGCAGAAAATCCACATGCATGGGGAAATCTTTGACCGGATCCACCTGAATATCGCGAGGAATAACGCGCGCCATGGCACCCCCGTCAATATTGACATCATAAACAGTGGACAAAAACATGCCTGTATTCATGGCTTTGAGCACATCCACAAAGTCCAGTGAAATCGCTTCAGGCTCTTTATTATCGCCATAGATGACCGCCGGGACACGGCCCTCGCGGCGAATGGCGCGTGCGGCCCCCTTGCCGGCACTTTTACGCGAGGTTGCGTTCAGTTCATTGATCTCAGCCATTGACTGATCTCCTTTTGGAAAGGTTTCGTTTTAATTCGTGAGTTTCGTGCTGAAAACCATTTCCTCCAAGGGTGTAAACGGCCAGCCGAAGCGCTGTATATACCCCGAATTGGTTCGTTGCGCAATAACTGAAAATCAGAGCATAATTTTCTGGACATGGAGCAACGGATCACTCAAATATCCACGTGCGGCCCACCCTATAACACCGATAAAACAGCCAGAAAGTCCCCAATATGAATGACGAACTCATTTCCGAAGTTCCGGTGCTCCATTCTGTCGCCGAGCTTGGCCGCAATTATGATGCCTGGCTGGTGGATCTGTGGGGGGTTATGCATAATGGTGAAACCGCCATTGAAACGGCTGTTCTGGCCTGCGAGCGTTACCGCGATGAGGGCGGCATTGTGCTGTTGCTGTCCAACGCGCCGCGCCCCTGGCCCTCTGTGCGCACGCAGATCGAGGACTATGGCGTACCGTCTGACATTGATGATGGCATTGTCACCTCTGGCGATGTCACCAGAGCAATGATTGCCGCCAATTCAGGACGCCTGTTCTATCACCTTGGACCAGATCGCGACCGCCCCTTGTTTGAAGGGTTGCAGGTCAATCTCGTCAAACCCGAGCAGGCCGACCTGGTCGTGCTCACCGGTTTTTATGACGACACCAATGAAACAGCAGAAGACTACCGCAAACTACTGACCAGCCTGAAGGAGAAAAACCTGCCGGTGATCTGCGCCAATCCCGATATCAAGGTGGAACGCGGCGACGAAGTGATTTACGCCGCTGGAGCCATTGCCGCCCTTTATGAAGAGTTGGGTGGCAAGGTCGCCTATGCTGGAAAACCTTACCGCCCCATATACGATCTGGCCATGGCCAAAATTGATGAGCTGGCTGGCCGCCCCATCCCGGCCCACCGCATTCTGGCCATTGGCGATGGCATCAATACCGACATCAAAGGTGCCGTTGATGTGGGCATAGACGCCTTGTTCATCCCCTCTGGCGTGCATGTCGAGGGCCACAACAAGAACGCTCAGCTGTCTGGCGCGCAGATCGGCGATATTTTCAAAGGCAAGGGCTTTGGCCCGATCAATGCGATGATGCAGTTGATGTGGTGACCACTAGGCCCCCAGCAAGGCATCGATCTCGTCTTGTGAAACACCCTCACCGGTCAATTGTGGGCCATGCAGAATGAGTTCCTTGGCGCGGCGTTCTGCTTCCAGCTCGTCCTCGCCAATGGCATCCATACAATCATCAATACCAGTCTCATGCACAAGGCTGTGCAAACGCTCTTCAAGATTTTCCAGCAATTGCGTCACCTTGGCCAGGCGCTGCCCGGCAATGTCCTGAAAACTGCAGGCCTGCAATATTTCCATGGCGTCCTCAAAGGCTGGATCAATGTCCATCAAGGCCTCGGTGCGCGCCATGATCACCTCCACGCTTTTCTCGGTGATATTGCCAATCTCACGCAATTCGGCGATGGCTTCTGGAATGGACTGGCGGCGCAGCTGATCGGGTCGCAATTGACCAATCGCCTCTTGCAAAGCCGTGCAGCCTTCCGTTTTTGCGTCCTCTTTGAGGACTTCATTTTCCAAGGGCTTGTCGCCAATCTTGACGTCCAGAACAGAACGAAGAATATGAGAATTTCTCTCGTGCAATTCAATGAGCTGGGCAAGACCCGGCATTCTATCTGCTGCCATTTGCTAGAGACCCCTTTACGCAAAAAATAGGATAGCCAGCGGCTACAAGCGATTTGGCCGCTGACGGGTGAACCTCGTTGAGCGGACAACGGTTTTTCGCAACCTTTGTCGGCTTTTCGAGAGTTTTGGGTATCGATCAAAAATCGGGTGGGATGAAATTAGAGATTGCGGCACCGGAGGAAACCAGGTTTCCTCCGGCCAGACGCAAGCATAAAGTCTGACGCTCCCCCCCGACCATCAGACTTTTTGTTGATGAAACGGCCCCATTTGCCTACGAAGCCATCGTCGCGACAATGGCTTTCAACTGCAAAGCCGTTTCACCTTCTTACGCCCCGAATACGGCTGCAATCTTGCTACGCAAGGTCGCCGCATTGAAGGGCTTGACGATATAATTATTGACACCGGCCTTTTTGGCGGCAATCACATTTTCCGTCTTTGATTCCGCTGTCACCATGATAAATGGCGTGCGCGTCATTTCACTATTCGCCCGCACTTTTTGCAAAAGCTCATAGCCAGTCATAGGCTCCATGTTCCAGTCAGAAATGATCAGCCCATATTTCTTGGCCTGCATTTTGGCATAAGCTTCTGTGCCATCACTGGCTTCATCAACATTGTTGAAGCCAAGCTGCTTGAGAAGGTTCCGGATGATCCGGATCATGGTTTTGTAATCGTCGACAACAAGGATCGGCATATTGAGATCGATAGCCATTTTTCACTCCATTCACTACACCCTGCGCGGCAAGACTGACTTGCCCAAAACAGGAAACTACACTTTGGCGCCCCTGGGTCCCAGGAAACCTCGCTGAGAAGCCAGAGCGGCCTTCTCGTTGACCCAAACAGTACTATCTGGTGGTAAATGAAGCCTTAACTGAACCCCTAAAATGCCCGAAGAAATGGCCTTTGACAGCGTATAAACAACAGGCTTGCCCCTTGCCGCAACAGGCCCTATCGTGACCGCACAAACCGCCCTGCCCTTTTGCCTGGAGCCCCCAAAGCCCACTTACTGGAGCCAATGCATGAAAATTATCGAGCAATATCATGATGTCCCAGCAGATCAGCAAAACTGCTCGCTGGCCATTGGCAATTTTGATGGCGTCCATAAAGGTCATCAGGTGGTGCTTGAGGCTGCTATGTCGGTTGCTCAAAAAAATAAAATTTGCGCTGGCGTAATGGTCTTTGAACCCCATCCGCGCGTCTTCTTCCAGCCACAACGACATCTATTCCGCCTGACCTCACCAAAAACCAAGCTCAAACTGTTCGAAACGCTCGGTCTCGACATGGCTGCCGTCATGCCGTTTGATGCGGCCATGGCAGGGCTGACCGCTGAGGAGTTTGTCGCCAAAGTGCTGGTCGAGGGCTTCAAAGTCCGCCATGTGGTCACCGGCTTTAATTTCTTTTTCGGCAAGGGACGCACCGGCAACCCGCAAGTCCTCAAGGAATTAGGCGAAAAATACGGCTTTGGCGTCACCACCGTTGAAGTACAGGGCGAGGCGGGGGATCGTTTTTCGTCTTCAAGGGTGCGCGAATTGCTGCAAGAGGGTGATCCACGCGGTGCCGCTGAAATGCTCGGCTACTGGTGGCGCATCAAGGGTACGGTGAGCGGCGGCGCGCAGCGGGGCGGCTGGCTGGGCTTTCCCACCGCCAATATCACTTTGCGCAACAGCGAAGAATTTCACCACGGCATCTATGCGGTGCGTGTTTATATTGACGGCGAAGTTCATCACGGCGCGGCCTATCTTGGCACCCGGCCGACCTTTGATGATGGCCACCCGGTGCTCGAAACCTTCCTGTTTGACTTTGATCGCGATATTTACGGCAAGGAAATTTTCATCGAACTCATCGAATTCATCCGCGAAGACATTCGCTTCAAGGACGAAGAGGAACTCAAAACAAATATGCGCAAAGACTGCGAAAAAGCCCGCACCATCCTCTTCGAAATAGAGCGGGCTGATCCCATGTTACATTTCCCGCTTGGCAAAACACGCCATGTGCCTTTTGTGACCTGACTATTTGCGCCAGATGGCGGGTATCAACAAAAGGAAATAGGAAATCAACGTGACTTCAAACATGTTTCCCGCAATGATCTTGCTGACGACCGGAATATGAATTCCGAAATATTTCGCGGCAATCACCGCTCCAACGAAAAAGATTGAGATAATACTCAGCACATAAGCCGTAGATCTGGACATGGTTTTTCCCTTGTGTATTTTTCAAATTCTGAATGACTATCGGGAACGGCCCCCTGGCAGAACTGTATTTGGCCGAAAAAAACGGCTCCACACGGCAGCACTTCAGGCTGAGAATTCATCCCCAATCGCACGCCCCTTCCCCCCGGGGTGTCGGAAACGCTGGATTTCAGCCTACACTGTTGCTACTAACACCGCAACTTGACACTAATTATGGGCGAAGCTAGATGGCAGACAAAAACGACACAACGGCACGAGACTGGCGCGAAACCCTTTATCTGCCAAAGACCGATTTTCCCATGAAGGCCGGTCTACCGGTGCGCGAGCCCAAATGGCTGGAGCACTGGGCGAAGCAAGATCTATATGGCAAGCTGCGCGCTGACGCCAAGAACCGCCCCAAATATGTGCTGCATGACGGCCCGCCCTACGCCAATGGCAATATCCACATGGGCACAGCCATGAACAAAATCCTCAAGGACATCATCACCCGTTCGCACCAGATGATGGGCTTTGACGCTGATTATGTGCCGGGCTGGGATTGCCACGGCCTGCCCATTGAATGGAAGATCGAAGAAAAATACCGCAAGAAGAAAAAAGACAAAGACGAGGTGCCGGTGATTGCCTTTCGTGGCGAGTGTCGCGATTTTGCCGCCGGATGGATCGACATTCAGCGCGAGGAATTCAAGCGCCTTGGTGTTATCGGTGACTGGGACAACCCTTATAAGACCATGGATTTTGACGCCGAGGCGGTGATTGCCGGTGAGCTGATGAAATTCGCCATGAATGGCACGCTTTACCAAGGCTCAAAACCCGTCATGTGGTCCGTCGTCGAGCGTACCGCGCTGGCCGAGGCGGAAGTGGAATATGAGGAAAAGCAGAGCACGACGATTTTTGTGAAATTCATAGTTGCTGGCGTTGAAACAACCAAAGAGCTCATGGGGGCAAGTGTCGTCATTTGGACGACAACGCCATGGACCATCCCTGCCAACCGCGCCATCGCTTTTTCAAACCGGATCAATTACGGCCTTTACGAAGTCACCAAAGCAGCTGACGACAACTGGACCAGGGTTGGAGAAAAACTGATCCTTGCCGATGATCTGGCTGAAAGCCTGCGTGAAGCTGGACGCATTGACGAGTGGACGAGGTTGTCGGATGTCCAACCCAATACAATCAGCTATTGCGCCCATCCCCTTGGCGACGACGACTATTATAATTTCCAGGTCCGCCTCTACGCCGCCGATTTTGTCACCGCAGACACCGGCACCGGCTTTGTGCATGTGGCTCCTGGACATGGTGCAGACGATTATGGGCTCTATGAAAGCAATACTTCTGCCTTTACCAAAGCTGGCATCCCGCAAGTGCCTGCGACCGTGCAGGCTGACGGCTATTATTTCCCTGATGTCGGCATTTTTGGCGATGATCCAGAGTGCCGCGTCATTGATGACAAGGGCCGCTGGGGCAAGGCCAATGACCGGGTGATCGAGGAACTGATGAGCCGGGACGAACTGGTCGAACGCGGGCGCATCAAGCATGACTACCCCCATAGCTGGCGCTCCAAAAAACCGGTAATTTTCCGCAACACGCCGCAATGGTTCATCGCCATGGACAAGCCAATTTCGATCCCCGGCGTCAAAGGTAAAAAGTCGATCCGCGAGGTATCGCTGGGCGCCATTGACGACACGCGCTTTGTGCCAGCCGCCGGGCAGAACCGGCTGCGCGGCATGATCGAGAACAAGCCCGACTGGGTGATATCGCGCCAGCGCGCCTGGGGCGTGCCGATCACCGTGTTCATGAACAAGGACGGGGACTATATTCCCGGCGCCAGCTTCGACAAATCCCTTGAATTGATCAAGCGCATCAAGGACAGTTTTGCAGAGCACGGCGCTGACGCCTGGTTTGAGGACGGCGCAAAAGAGAAATATCTCGACGGCCTTGTCGACAATCCAGATGACTGGACACAAGTCAC
>JAKIUO010000099.1 GCA_021647535.1 Hyphomicrobiaceae bacterium | reverse complement strand
AGGTCTGATACAGCGACAAAAACGGGATCAGCACCAGCATGGAAAACACGGTGACAAGGCTGAGCCAGCGCAGCTTGTTGAGATGTTTCCATAAAAAGAACGGTTTTTCAATTGGTGATTTCTGTTGCATTTAAACGGCCCTCGGGTTGGGTATGATACGAATGGCCTGCGGCATCTGGATGCACGAGCGCTCACACAAGCCGCAGCCGACACAGCCTTCCAGAACATGTGGCTGTTCCAGCATACCAACGCGAATGGCGATATCGGGCAGCGGGCAGGCCCGATAGCAAACGCCGCAGGTCTTGCCCTGCCACGACAGGCAAAGCTGACGATCGACAATGGCCCGGCCCATCTTGACCTTTTCGACAATTTCTTTGGCTTCGCGCTTGATCGGGCGAATGGCCCCGGACGGGCAAACATCGCCACACTTCATGCAAAGGATACAGCTCTTTTCGCGCGGAATGATAAAAGGCGTGTCCAGCGAGGACATGCCATTCTCGAAGCCGAAATAGGAAATGGCACGATTAGGACAGATCTCGCCGCACTGGCCACAGCGAATGCAGGTCGACATGAATTCTTTGCCGGGCAAAGCGCCGGGGGGACGCAGAAAACGTATGCTGGAGCGTGGTCCGGCTGAGGCCTCTACGGGCAACATGGCGGCCAGCGTTGCAGCGGCAATGCACTGCCCCATTTGCTTTATGAATGTTCTGCGTTTCATGGTGTGACGCTTTTTATTGCAGGGCTTTGCCCCAACATTTCAGAAAAAGAGGGGGGGGGGGGGTAAAAGGTCTGTTAAAATCAAAATCGGCTCATTTGTTTTCGTCCCCTCTCCCCCGTGGGGAGAGGGTTAGGGAGAGGGGGCTTATATTTTCTCGATCCGCGCCGCACTCTTCTTGAAATCGACCTGCCCCGAAACCGGGTCCCAGATCCTTGAGGTGACGCCATTGGCCAGCCATTTGTTTTTCTTGGGGTCGGCGCTATCGGCCACCGACAGGTTCCAGGGTCCAAACATATAGCCACGCGGCACATTGTTACGGGCCGGTTTGACCAGCGAGTTGGTGCCGACCTGCGCCCGCGCTTCCAGCGATCCGCGACGGGTGACAACGCGCACCTTGTCGCCATCATTGATGCCCAGATCCTTGGCGTCTTCTGGATGCATTTCTACATACATCTCAGGGACCAGACGCCTGGTGGTCGGCGAGCGATTGGATTTGGCTGTATGGAAATGCTCGTACACAACCCCAAGGCCGAACCAGTAAGGGTATTTGTCCGTTGGCACATCCTGCCATTTTTTACCGCGATGATCTTCATCGGGCATATCGGGGGTCAGCCCGGCATCACGGACCTCTTTGATGAGGTCCATATGGTCGATCGTATAAAGACCTTCCTTGACGCCGAACTCCATCATTTTCTTGGTCAGTTCCTCACGGTTTGTGTAGTCCTGTTCGCACAAATGGAAATGCATTTTGCCATCCGAGGTGCGGAACTGGCCATAGGGTTTGTCATCCCACTTGCCCTCTTGCCCCATATAGCGGCGCTTCGTGCCACCATGCTTGGCAATGTCATAGGTCGGGGCGGGCCACTGGATGCCGCGCAACTCTTCGAGCTGTTCATAGGGTGAACTCTCGTCAATTTTTTCGACTTCCAGAATACCGGTGAGGTCGGTATCTGTGCCTGCCGAGGCCTTGCAGATGTCGCGAAAAATATCTTCGACTTTATAAAAGCCTTTTTCATCCTTTTCGTAGGGCAGCACTTTTTCCATATCCATGCCGAGCAGTTCGCCGATTTCCTTGGCCTTGTCGATGACGATATCAAGATCCGGCAAACAGCCTTTGGGCGGTTCAGCCGCTTTTTGGCAAATATTAATGCGCCGTTCCGATGAGATATAAACCCCGTCAACCTCACCCCATGTCGCTGCTGGAAAAATCACATCGGCATAGAGATTATTGGGGGCATGGCGATAGATTTCCTGCACCACATTAAAGGTCTTGCTGATGGCCGGACGAATGAGATTATACTGATCCGGCAAATCAATATGGGTGGCGTAAACGAAGAAGAAGGCTTTGACTTCGCCTTTCATGGCCCGTTCCATCATGCCGATTGCCATACCCGGATTTTGCGAGTTCATGGCAGTGACAAGATTTTTTTCCGGCACGCGCCAGTGCTTGGCCATGTGCAGGCGATGCTTTTTGTTTTTCAGCGGCTGATTGAAAGGCAAGCGCCCGGTGAGGCCACCGGTGAAGCGTTCGCCCATCGCATTGGGCTGGCCGGTCATGGAGAAAGGACCACAGCCGGGTTTGGCCAGATTACCGGTGAGCGCCAGCAGATTAATGATAGAAACCACATTATGCTGGCCATGAATATGCTGATTATAACCAATGCCCCACATGATGATGACACCGCCACTGCCGCCCTTGTGGCTGCCTTTGTTGCGCGTCAACCGTTTGCGCGTGGCGTCCGCGAACATTTGTGCGACCTTGCGGATCAGTTCTGGCGAGACATCATGGTTCTTGCCCCCCATGCGATCCTGCACCTGCTCGGGGCTGTATCTTTTCTTGACGCCATCCACATATTTTTCCCAGCCGGAAGAATATTTTTTGACGAAATCCCAGTCAATGACATCGGGATGATCTTTCAGCAAAACATGAGCGATGGCATTGAGGAAACTGATATCACCATTCAAAATCGGCACATGCACACTATTGTCGGCCTGCACATCTTCATAACCCATCACCGTGCCGGTGCGCCGTGGATCGACAACAACGGTTGGGATATGCTTTTTCTTCTTATGGTCGGCAGCGCGCCAGAAAATGATTGGATGGCTTTCACGGGCATTATGACCAAAATGCATCAGCATGTCGCACAGCTCGATATCATCATAAGCCAGCGGCGGTGTGTCAGAGCCAAGCGTCTTGAAGTAACCGGTCACAGCTGAGGTCATGCACATGCGGGCATTGGCTTCGATGGTGTTGGAGCCCAGCACCCCCTTCATGAACAGGTTCTCCATATACTGACCTTCCATGGTCAACTGTCCCGAACCATAAAGGCCGACCGAGTTGCCACCATGCGTTTTAACAAGGTGAGCGATCTTGTGGGAAACCATTGTGCCCGCTTCATGATAGGGCACGCGCACGAAATGCTCTTCGTCAAACGACCCCTTGGTCTTCGAGGTATATTCCAGATCACCATGTCCCGGCTTGTTCCACTCGGCCCAGACATCTTTGCGGACATATGAATCGCCCTCCATGCGGTCCACATAAATGGGTTCGGCAGCGGTCAGGCCCTTGATGCATTGCAAACCATAATTGGTCGGATGATCCTTGTCCGGGCGCATGGAAACGATCTTGCCGTTCTCCACCTGAATGATGGTGCCACAACCGACGCCGCAATAAGGGCATTGAGCAATCGCCGTCGTCCGGTTGTCTTCATTGGGCGCTTCTTGCGCCTTGGCTTCCAGCTCAGGATTGGCACCGGTCATCAAAGTTGCGCCCGTCGCCGCCCCCGTTACAAAGGCGCTGTTTTTCATAAAGTCGCGCCGGGACATATTCTTTTTTGTACGTTTCATGATTGAAAGTTCCTTATCTTTATGCGCTACCGTTTTGCCTGTTTGCGTAGGTAAACAATGATGTCATCAATTTCCTGATTGGAAAGATTGGCCATGGCGGCTGGCCCCTGAAACCCCAGCATACGGGTGTTGGAGCGCCCCTTTTTGATGGTTTCGCGGATAAAGCCATCGGTCGCTTTATTCAAAAAGCCCTTGAGCCCGATTGCTGTACCGGTGCCTCCGGCCATATAACCGTCTCCGGCAACACCGTGGCAGGTTGAGCAGATATTATTGTACCATTGCTGCCCCAGACGCGGATCACCATGGGCATCTGGCTGATTGTCAACCTCTACTGCTCGATCTGGAGCGGTTTGATGCGAGCGCAAAAACTCGACGATGGCCTGCACCTTTGAACGCCCGAGATGAGCAAAGGGAGCCATGCCGGTATCTTCACGCCCATCGCGGATGGTCCCGGCCAGAAACTTGTCTGATGAAATCGACAAAAGTTCCTGATTGATCAATGAGGGCGCCACACCGGGTTTGCCAATGGCATCGGCCTGATGGCAGACTTCGCAATTGGCCTTGAACAGCCTTTCACCAAGTTTCAGGGTGGCCGGGGTGGCGTTGGGGCGCTTGATCACCGCCCCGCGTCCCGTATGAGACGAAGCGGAAAGCGCTGCCATTTTGATTCCAGATGCCGCATTGGCTGTAGACACCTGACCCTGACCCTCGTCAATTTTCTGGGCCATTTTCAAAGACCCGTCGGAGGCCATGATAGCGCCAATGCCAACCACACCAGCCATCGCAACACCAATCCATGCGAGTGGGTGTTCTTCAAAAAACCCTATTAATCCACCAGATTTCCCAGCAGAATGTGACGTTTTTTTACCGCTCATCTTCTTGTCTCCTCTCCTCATGTCCTTGTTCATTTTGTTCATTCATCTATATTTATTATTCAGTGCTCACGCCCTACCAGCCATCACCCGGAGGTGGCCCGGCCATATCCTTGTGGCAATCGCGGCAATTGACTTTTTCTGCCTTCATGCGTTCGTGCAACTTGTCCATTGTCTTCAGGGCGCTATATGTTTTGGGCGTTGAGTGGGCGATGCCCTTGTGACAATCAATGCAGGTCATCTTCCATTGATCCGCCAGTTCGTGCATTTTGTTGGCCTTGGCCGTTTGCACCTTCAACTTCATGTAAGCGATGCCGTGACAGTTGCGGCACTCCCGGCTGTCGGTTGCCTTCATGCTCTTCCAGACATGGCTGGCGAGCTGCGGACGACGGGCCTCGAATTTTTCACGCGTTGCTATGGTGCCCATCAGCCAGTGATACAGCTCGTTGGTGGCCCGTATCTTGCGCACCACTTTATGGATCCATTCCCTGGGCACGTGACAGTCGGGGCAAGTGGCTCTAACGCCGGTGCGGTTTTCGAAATGAATGGTCTTTTTGTACTCCTTGTAAACATTGTCCCGCATCGCATGACAGCTGACACAAAAGCTTTCCGTATTGGTCAACTCAAGCGACCAGTTAAAACCGCCCCACAGCACAACTCCCGTTAAAGTGGCAATGCCAAGCGCCAGCAAAGGAAACAGCCTGACTTTTTTTGAAAGCACCTCAAACTTCTTGTTCAGGCGCTCGCATAATCGCTCTCGAATATTTGTCGTTTTGCGCACCAGCCTTATTCCCCTGCCATATTTGTCGCCCCCAAAAATCTCTCGAAAATCTCTGGAAAATCTGGCGAATGGTTTTTGTTAAAACGCTGCTCGTAAACGGGTTGACTTCCCAACCAGCATTACGCCTGACGGGGGGCGCACACAATCCGCCAGACAGGGACTATAATGATCTATTAAAATTAGAGAATATCACCAAGGGGGTAAGGGGGTATAACAACAACAACTTGTTTTATATGTAACAATTATATTTAGGTGGCTAAACATGGTATAACCATCACCTCAAATAAATTTTTGGAGGTAGGTCAGCCCCTACACGGGTATAGGCTCTTTCAACAAGGGCAAAGAAGCGCTAGACTAAGAGCATGTTTCAATCGATCACCCAGTCTTTGCTGTTACGTGTCGGCCTGATTATGGCCGCCCTTACCCTGCTGGCGGTTTCCAGCATGGTGACCTCTGTTTTCATCGGGCGGACCATTCAGGGCGAGGCCACAGCCGTTAATATTGCTGGTTCCCTGCGTATGCATTCCTATCGCATTGCCACACAATTACTGACCGCCGACGAGCTTGAAAAACGCACTCACTGGCAAAAAATGCAGGGGCTTTTGCAAGCTTTTGAGCGGCAGCTTTTCAGTACCGAACTGTCGAGCATCCTGCCGCCACAAAGCGATCATGAGGTGCGCCAGACCTATGAACGTGTCAAAAAACAGTGGGAAAAAGAAATCAGGCCTGTGCTTGATGCCTATATTAACGGCATCATCCCCAGCGACACAAAACCCACACTGGCCCCGCAAAACTGGGGCATGATCAGCGATGAGTCTGTTGCTGGCCTGCGGGCGCATTATCTGTCCAGTGTCTCGCGCTTTGTCGATCATATTGACCAGTTCGTCAAAGCTTTGTCGAGCGATGCCGAAGCCAAAATCCAGCGATTGCGCCGCTGGCAATTAGGGGCGCTGTTGCTGACCATCGCCATTGTCGTGTTCGCTTTGTTTTTCTCCAACAGGTGGGTGGTGCTGCCTTTGCGCACGCTTTTAACCAGTGCTGGCGCGGCCGGGCACGGCGATTTTTCTCACCGCACAAGCTACACCGGCAAGGACGAGCTAGGCCGTCTGGGCAGTGCTTTTAATGATATGTCAGAACGGCTCGACAAGCTCTACGCCGATCTGGAAGAGCGCGTGCACATCAAGACACAAAATCTGGAACGCTCCAACCGCTCCCTTGATGTGTTATACAAAACCGTCAAACGGCTTTCCGGCACGCCCTTCCCTCACATTACCTATCAAGAATTGCTGGAGGAAATCACCGGACTTGTCGGCACCGGCCCGGCGGTCATCTGCCTGACGGGCGATCGCCATGACAAAGCCCACCAGCTCGCCTCGACCCGCCCCTGCCATGATCCTATGACCAACTGCAAAACCTCCGATTGCGGCCAATGCCTTGGCAAAGGCGAGATCCATTTTTTTGATCAACCGAAAAAGCACGAGCGCCCACGTCCGATCATGTCTCTACCGATCAAGGATGCGCGCAATCACCACGGCGTATTGCTGGTCGAAGCGCTCGACGACAAGGGCTTTGCCGATTGGCAAAAGCCCATTTTGCAAGCTGTCGCCAGCCATATCGGCATCGCCATCACCATGTCAGGGCGTCATGCCGAACAAAATCGGTTGGCCCTGCTTACAGAGCGTGGCGCCATGGCGCGCGAGTTGCACGACAGCCTCGCCCAATCCCTGTCCTATGCCAAAATACAGGTGGCGCGCCTTAATCATGTGCTGGCCGATAGTGGCGACAACAGCGAAGCGCGTGCCATCAATAATGAGCTGCGCGACGGCCTCAACCGCGCCTATCGAGAACTGCGTGAATTGCTGACAACCTTCCGTCTGACCATGGACGATCAGGATCTCAACGCCACGATCCGCGCCACTCTCACCGAATTTGGCCAACGCGGCCCGGTGGAAATCAAATTTATCGGTGACAGTCCCAACGGCCTGCTCAACCCCAACGAGGAGATCCATATATTGCAGATCATTCGCGAAGCCCTGTCCAATATTGTCCGCCATTCAGGTGCCAGCAGCGCCAAAGTGGCCCTGCGTTTTGATGAGGCCAGATTGATCACTCTTGAGATCGAGGATAATGGCAACGGACTTGATCAGGGCGAAATGGATTTGCAACATCAGCATTATGGCCTGACGATCATGCGCGAACGCGCCCAGGGCCTTGGCGGAGAACTGATCGTTGACAGCAAGGCTGGCAAGGGCACGAGGCTCAGCCTGTCCTTTATGCCCCTGTCAGCGTGCGAATTGGCAGAGCACGAACTATCAGAACGTGAACACCGCCGCCAGCAGCGTGAACCAAAAACCTCAGCAAAAATCACTGGCAAATCGACGACCAGCTCGCGAAATGAAACTTCCGGGGTGGCGACACTATGAGTGAGCACCATAATCGTGTGATCATCATTGACGACCACCCCCTGTTTCGCAAAGGGGCGGGGGATCTTGTCAAAATGGAAGGGTCGCTGGAATTTGTCGGCGAGGCCGCTTCTGGAAAAGAAGGGGTGGCTCTGGCTTTGCGCCAGAAACCAGACCTCATCCTGCTCGATCTCAACATGAAGGGCATGGATGGTCTCGACACGTTGAAAGCCTTGCGCGCGGCGGGCTGCGAGGCGCGGGTCATCATGCTCACTGTCTCTGATGACGAAGCAGATGTGGTCGGCGCTTTGCGCGCTGGTGCCGATGGTTATCTACTAAAAGACATGGAGCCCGAAGACATTATCATTGAGCTTCACCGCGCCGCACGGGGACATATCGTTTTAAGCGACGCGATTTCGCAATTGATTGCCCTGTCTTTGCGCAAAGAGCCAGCTCCTGGGGATGCCGATAAAGCGGGCCTAACGACACGGGAAACCGAAATCCTCATGCTGATCTCCAAAGGCATGAGTAATAAGCTGATCGCCCGCGAGCTCGGCATTGTCGAGGGCACCGTCAAAGTCCATGTCAAACATATCTTACGCAAACTATCCCTGCGCTCACGCGTCGAGGCCGCCGTCTGGGCCGTCGAACATATGCCTGCTTGATTCGCTTTCACGAAGGGCAATTCAATTCTCAGAAAGCTTGCTGTGCAAGTGGGCTGTCGCCCACACCCACTTGGGGAACGAGTTCCCCAAACCCCTTACTTTTTTAAATTTGATGATAGAAAAACGGGAGGTTTGGAGGGGCTCCTCCAACGGGGTTCGGCGCTCAAATAGCGCAACGGTAGCGCAAAATATAAAAGGGCTGGCCCCGTCGCGCAGCGAGTTTGCCTGAGAATTGAATTGCCCCGGCTCTTCACCCGGAGGCCAAAGCCATTGGCATAACCCTTCCTTGAAAAATCAAGGGAACGCTGCTAGGTTTTAAAAGTCAGCTTTACTCTTACACACATTTACTCCCCTTTTTTTTATTGGCCCGACTGTTGATCTGGAGATCCTGTCATGACACCTCGCCTCCCCGCTTCTTCTTTTTTGGTTGTGCTGCTGGCCCATTTTGTCATGATCAGTTCACTTGCAAACCCAGCTTTTGCGAGCACCCCAACAAACTCCTTTGCCGGGCGCTGGGTGGACCAGCAAAACACCAGCATAAATATGAGCGTTAAAGAGGATGGGGGCATTTACCGGATTTCCGGCGGCGATGAGGCCTATGGCTATAACCTCGCCTGTCTACTCAAAAACACCCAGGCCGTGTGCTCGGGCAATGGCGGACAGCTGGAAGGACAAAACTTCCTCTATCAAAGCACGTTTTCAATGCTGCCAGATGGTTCGCTCATTGAGAGCTGGCGCGCCTTCAACAATTTGCAAACGGTTTCGGGACAAACCACATGGCTGCCCCAAAAATAGCTGCGCCATAGAAATCTCAAAAACCGACAATAAAAAAACCCGAGGGCGATCCCTCGGGTTATATAGCCAGCGGCTATGGCAATTTGGCTGCTGACGGGTGAACCTCGTTGATCGGACAACGGTTTTTCGCAAACTTTGTCTGATCTTCGAGTGTTTTGAGTATACCATAGTCTGAGCGCCAATTTGTCTATTCGGCAGCACTGACTGTGGATTTAAGTTTTTCCATCTTGTCTTTAAGCTGCAATTTTTGTTTCTTCAGTTCGTGTATGCTGAGCTCATCGCTTCCGGGCTGAGTTTCTTCTTTCTCAATTCTGCGATCAAGCTCTCTATGCTTGTCCGTCAGTTCAACGATATGTGCATCAAGCGACATCTACGCGATCCTCTCTCAATTATGATTACCAACAATTCAGTCTTGCAGATTTAACACACTTTGTCTAACTGGTTTTTCCCTCGATCAATGTAAATATATAAGAACAAGAAGCATTCCAAACCACCCTGGAAGTCGCGATCCGCCCCCTGATAATATTCAAAAATAAATTCGCCATGGTTCTACTTGTTTGCGCTCATTATCAGGAGTAGATAGAAGAGATAGCATGATGCTAAATTCCTGTTCTGTCCTGCCAATGGTCAGGACGTAACGGCTCCACCCCAGTACCAAAAAAAGTGAGGTGAAAATGGACGAGCAAGACGGAAATGGGCTGCAAAGCTCACTTACCACCCTTAAACTGGAACATCGGCAAATCGACGAAGAAATCCGGCAATTGCTAGAAGCTGTCGAATCAGATCAGCTCAAAATTTCACGCATGAAAAAGAAGAAACTGACTCTGAAAGACGAGATCCGCCAACTTGAAGACCGGTTGATGCCTGATATCATCGCCTGATCCCGATATTCTTCCTCTAATCAAGAGCGCCACAGCACCTGTCAACAAGCTGGACCGGCACGCCTTGCCAAAACCGTCTCATTACAATAGTTTGCTTTTTTGCAAATTTAGAGAGGTATCAGATAAAATGAGCCGCGCACCAAAACTGGTCGGCATTATCATGGGAAGCCAGTCCGACTGGCCAACAATGCAACATAGCGCCCATGTTCTTGATGAACTCAATGTCAGTTTTGAAAAGCAGATCGTCTCGGCCCATCGCACCCCGGAGCGTCTTTATGACTATGCCAAAACGGCGCGTGCCCGTGGCCTCAAAGTGATTATTGCTGGGGCCGGCGGTGCTGCTCATCTGCCCGGCATGGCCGCTGCCCTCACCGAATTGCCAGTGCTCGGTGTCCCCGTAAAAAGCCGCGCCCTGTCTGGCAAGGACAGCCTGTTATCAATCGTGCAAATGCCTGCAGGTGTTGCCGTTGGCACATTGGCAATTGGCGATGCTGGCGCCACCAATGCCGGGCTGTTGGCGGCGCAAATTCTTGCCGTTTCAGATGAACAGCTCATGGAGCGCATCGTCAAATGGCGTACTGAGCGCACCAATAGCGTTGCCATAACGCCGGTTGATGCTGTCTCATGAGCTCAACAGAACGACCTTCAATGCTGGCTCCTGGCAGCACCATTGGTATATTGGGGGGGGGGCAGCTCGGGCGTATGCTGGCGATTGCCGGAGCGCGGCTGGGCCTGCATTTCCATATTTATTGCCCCGATGAAAATGCCCCGGCCTTTGAGGTCGCCAAACACAGAACCATCGCTTCTTATGAAGATGCACTGGCCTTGCAAGCTTTTGCCAAAAGCTGCGATGTGGT
>JAKIUO010000098.1 GCA_021647535.1 Hyphomicrobiaceae bacterium | reverse complement strand
ACAAAATCCACATCCCCCACTTTAATGACCCCCAGATTGGGATGCAGTGTCGTAAAGGGATAGTTGGCAATCTTTGGCTTGGCCGCCGACATGGCCGCCAGCAATGTCGATTTTCCAGCATTGGGCAGGCCGATCAGACCAACATCGGCGATCAGCTTCAAGCGCAGCCAGACCTCCAGTTCTTCGCCTAAAAGTCCCGGATTGGCATGGCGCGGTGCCCGATTGGTCGGCGTTTTAAAACGCGCATTGCCAAAACCGCCATTGCCGCCAGAGGCCAGCACAGAGCTTTGTCCAACCTTGGTGAGGTCAGCCAGCATGGTCTGATTATCCTCCGCAAAGATCTGCGTTCCGGGCGGCACCCGCAGGATTTTATCCTCGCCATTGGCACCTGATTTGTTGCGCCCCATGCCGTTCTCGCCGCGCCCGGCCTTGTAATGCTGAAGGAAGCGGAAATCAATCAACGTGTTGAGATTATCAACGCACGTCACCAGCACATCGCCGCCATTGCCACCATCACCGCCATCCGGGCCGCCAAACTCGATATATTTCTCACGCCGAAACGACACACAGCCATTGCCGCCATCACCGGATTTGATATAAACCCGCGCCTGATCGAGGAATTTCATTTTTTCAAACACCTTTACTAAGAAGAAAATGCGCTCGCCGCGCGGCGTCTTGACAGACAGTCAAGGGGGACTAGTCCCCAAACCCCAATTTTAGAGGGGGTTGTAGGGAAAGGCTATTTATTCTCGTCAGCTTCACCAAACAACATTAACTCTCCCCCAAAAATGAGGTGCGGGGGATCATCCCCTGCTGCCCGCTGCACAAGCAGCCCGCGCGGCGAGCGCATTCCCCACAAAAAAAAGGAGCCGGTTAAATGGCCCCTTTCTTCATAAATGCTTGCGCCTGTTCAGCTAGATTATTCAGCTGCAACTTTAGCGGTGTCGGCCAAGGGCAGGACCGAAATATAGACTTTACCGTTGCGGCGGGTACGAAACTTTACGTTACCTTCAATCTTGGCAAAGATGGTGTAGTCGCGGCCAAGGCCAACGCCGGTGCCGGGATGCCATTTGGTGCCGCGCTGGCGGATCAAAATATTGCCGGGGATGACGTGCTCGCCACCATATTTCTTGACGCCAAGCCGTTTGCCAGCACTATCGCGTCCGTTACGACTGGAGCCGCCCGCTTTTTTATGAGCCATTTTTAAATTCCTTTTCTCGCGCCCTGCCCGCTGCGAGGAGCTGCAAGGACTAAATTCCTATAAACGTCAGCTGCCCACTATTTGGCGATGGACAGGATTTTCACCCGTGTGAAGTGCTGACGATGGCCATTTTTACGGCGATAATTTTTGCGGCGTTTTTTCTTGAAAACGATGATTTTGCGGGTACGCATCTGGCCGACCACTTCGGCGGTGACGCTGGCCCCTTCAATCGTTGGCGATCCAACGGTTGGCGCACCATCGCCGCCAATCATCATCACATTATCAAATGTAATTTTTTCACCGGCTTCGCCCGCCAGTTTTTCGATATCAATAGTATCATCGGCCGCAACCTTATATTGCTTGCCGCCGGTCTTTATGACTGCATACATATGCTTTTCCTTGGGGCTTTGCCCTCAATTATCCCGCATCCTTTGGTGCCGTACCAGACGGACTTCTGTCAAACCTTGGATCGCGCATTTGGCGCAGAAATCACTTTTGTGACCTGCGCACCACGAAGGCGCAAACATACGTACTTTTAGAGAAAAGTCAACGGCTTTAGCAAACTGCCTACTGCAAATTCATCCGCACGGCAGCGGCAGCGGCAAACGGGGTGAGCACCACTGTCACCAGCGTAATGGCGCACAAGATGGAAAAAGAGGTGGAAAAGGCTCCCGGCCCAACCAATACGGCATCCATCGTTGAAATGCCGAAGATCAGCACCGGAATATAGAGCGGCAGAATAAGCAACGACAACAGCTGCCCGCCACGATCCAGTCCCAGCGTCAAACCAGCGCCCACCGCCCCCAGAAAACTGACCGCCGGCGTGCCCGCCAGCATCGAAACCACCAGCACCCAAAAACCTTCCGCCGGTAAATTCAGAAACATGCCAAGCACCGGCGCAATCAGCACCAGTGGAATGGCCGTTGAAATCCAGTGGGCCAGCGCCTTGGCCACCGTCACCAGTTCGAGCGGCAGCGGCCCCATAGCCATCACTTCCAGTGTGCCGTCTTCGTGGTCATTATGAAAAATGCGATCCACCGACAGCAAAGCCGACAAGAGCAATGTACCCCACAACACGCCGGGGGCAATTTTTGAGAGGATTTTCAGATCCGGGCCAATGCCAATCGACAATATGGAAACCACAATGAGGTAAAACCCCAGCGCCGTACCAATGGCCCCGCCTTCGCGCCAGGACAGCTGCAGATCACGTTTAACAAGTGTAATAAATGGGCTCATGGAGCGCTTATAGCAAGCTTTGTTGCAAATGTCTTCATAGCGAATCCTTAATATTTTTATGTTAAAAAAGGCAACAAGTTAACTCAGTACAATTGTTAAAACGAGGATGATTTGCGCATATGAACGCCTATTCCCGCAATGCTCTTGCGTCACTGACCTTGCTATTTACTCTGTCTGCGCTTGTCCAGGCCCATAATGTAAAGAGTGTCCCTGCGATAGCTGAAACCGCCTGTCTTGATGCTGGCACAATAAGAGGGTGCGCTGGACCATTTATCACTGGCAGCACCAGCAAAACGGCTGATACGCTGACCCAACCCCTGCAATTCCCTGTCGAAATCTAGCATATTTTCAAGGCTTCTAACGCAGAAAACCGAGCAAAAATGCCAGTCAGAATGATGCAGATCAAGCCTGAAGCGCTCTAGCGCCCCATCCCCATCACCAGCTCGTCTTCGACATCGAGCCCCAGCGGGACGTGGGTCGCCGCAATGGCAAGGCCGCCATCAGCGATATGCTTTGTCACCACCCCGGCGAGAATTTCCACGGATTGCACATCGAGCGAAACCGAGGGTTCGTCAAGAAACCAGATTGGGCGCTTCACCAGAACAAGGCGCGCCAGCCCCAAACGACGCTTTTGCCCCGCCGACATGATGCCCGCCGGAATATCCTCAAGGCCCTTCAGATTGAAAGTATCGAGCGCTTCTTGATAGTGCTGCATCGCGTTTTCTTCGTTGAGATAGCCCCCTAAAAATTCGAGATTTTCGCGCACTGTAAAGCTGTGCTTGATGCCGTTATGATGGCCGACATAATGACACTGCTCGGCCAGTTCCAACTCCTCATCACCGCCTTCAAGCCGCACCTCGCCGTCTGCCGCCTCAATAAATCCGGCCAGCATACGCAAAAGCGTCGTCTTGCCCGAACCATTGGCCCCTTTCAGCAAAAGCCCCTTGCCCGCTTCCAGAGAAAAAGACAGATCCTCAAAGATCGTGCGCAGGCCACGCCGACAGGTAAGGTTTTCAACGACAAGTTTCATAGTGCTTCCTACTTCAAGACTGGTTCTGCCAAGAAATACCCTACCTTGCAAAACATCTCCCATAACCGTCATCCCCGCGAAGGCGGGGAACCAAGCAAGCCGGTATTTTTCTTATTGAGCTTTATGAATGAAAGCTCCGGGACCGAATTGACAGCTGGTCTTTGAACACAATCCAACTTTTCCAATACCGAACCTCGCTTGGATTCCCGCCTATGCGGGAATGACGTATTTATCGGTTTTTTGTTTCCATAGATACTCTGGCCAAATGGCCAACAGCTAACTATAAGAAGGCAAATCAACTTTTTTGAACAAACAGGAAGTGCACGCGAATGGCAAGCCCCTTTCAATCCATCGACAGTTTCAATTGCAAAACGACGCTCAGCGTCGCTGGCAAAGAATATGTGTATTTTGACCTCAAAGAGGCCGAAGCGAACGGGCTTGCCGGTATCTCAAAGCTGCCCTACTCCTTAAAAGTGCTGGTCGAGAACCTTCTGCGCTTTGAAGATGGCGGCACGGTCAAAAAAGACGACCTGTTGGCCTTCACCAAATGGCTTGACGAAAAAAGCTCCACCCATGAGATCGCCTTTCGCCCGGCCCGCGTCCTCATGCAGGATTTTACTGGCGTACCTGCTGTTGTTGATCTGGCCGCCATGCGCGATGCCATGAAAAATCTGGGCGGTGATCCAGAGGCCATCAATCCGCTGGTGCCTGTTGATCTGGTCATTGACCATTCGGTGATGGTCGATAATTTTGGCTCCAAGGATGCGTTTGGCAAAAACGTCACCCGTGAATATGAACGCAACAAGGAGCGCTATGAATTTTTGCGCTGGGGCGGCGGCGCTTTCGATAATTTCCGTGTTGTGCCGCCTGGAACCGGCATCTGCCATCAGGTCAATCTGGAATATCTGTCAAAAACCGTCTGGACCAACGAAGTGGATGGCGAGACCATGGCCTATCCCGACACGCTGGTTGGCACGGACAGCCATACGGTGATGGTCAACGGCCTTTCGGTCCTGGGCTGGGGCGTTGGTGGTATTGAAGCAGAAGCGGCCATGCTCGGCCAACCCATTTCCATGCTGATCCCCGAAGTGGTCGGCGTACGCCTCACCGGAGCGCTGGGCGAAGGGTTGACCGCTACCGATCTGGTTTTGCGCGTTGTTGAAATGCTGCGCGAACATGGCGTGGTCGGTAAATTTGTCGAATATTTCGGCGAAGGGCTCGATCATCTGTCGCTGGAAGATCAGGCGACGCTGGCCAATATGGCTCCTGAATATGGTGCGACCTGTGGCTTCTTCCCTATTGACGAGGACACGCTGACCTATTTAAAAGCCACTGGACGTGCTGATGAGGCCGAACTGGTCGAAATCTATGCCAAAACGCAAGGGCTGTGGCGCGATGCCGGAGCTGATCCGGTCTTTACCGATGTCCTCGAACTGGATCTGACCTCCATCAAACCCGCTATTTCCGGCCCCAAACGCCCGCAGGACCGCATTGAACTAGGCATGGCCAAGGGGCAGTTCGCCAAGGTCATGGTCAGCGAATTTGACAAGGAAGAAGACGAGCTGGACCGCCGTTTTGCCATTCCGGGGCGCGATCACGACCTGGGCCATGGCGACGTGATGATTGCCGCCATCACCTCTTGCACTAACACCTCCAACCCCTCGGTGATGATTGCCGCTGGCCTGCTGGCCAAAGCCGCCCATGCCAAAGGCCTCACCGTCAAACCATGGGTTAAAACCTCGCTTGCACCGGGATCGCAGGTCGTCACCGATTATCTGGAAAAAGCCGGGCTGATGGATCATCTCGATGCCATGGGTTTCGATCTTGTCGGCTATGGCTGCACCACCTGCATCGGCAATTCGGGACCGCTTGAAGCAGATCTGGCCAAGAGCATTCACGATCACGACCTCATTTCCTGCTCTGTACTGTCCGGTAATCGCAATTTTGAAGGGCGCATCGGACCAGATATTCGCGCCAATTTCCTCGCCTCGCCGCCGCTTGTCGTCGCTTATGCGATCGCTGGAACGCTCAATATGGATATGATTTCAGAACCCCTTGGCAAAGACCAGGACGGCAACCCCGTTTATCTCAAGGATCTGTGGCCTTCCAATAAGGAAATCGCCGACATTTTGCGCTCGGCCATTACTCCAGAAATGTTCGCCAAGCGCTATGGCAATGTCTTTGAGGGCGACAAGCACTGGCAGGCCGTCGAAACCTCTGGCGGTGAAACTTATGACTGGGACATGAGTTCGACCTATGTGCAGAACCCGCCCTATTTCACCGATATGAGCATGACGCCAGAGCCGGTCAAGGACATTGAAAAGGCCCGCGTCATCGCTTTGTTTGGCGACAGCATCACAACCGACCATATCTCCCCCGCTGGAGCCATCAAGGAAGACAGCCCGGCTGGTGCCTATCTCACCGACCATCAGGTGCCGGCGCGCGAGTTCAACTCTTATGGCTCACGACGTGGCAATCATGAAATCATGATGCGCGGCACCTTCGCCAATATCCGCATCCGCAACAAGCTTGTGCCGGGATCAGAAGGCGGCGTCACCGTCCACATGCCATCAGGCGAGCAGATGAGCATTTATGATGCCGCCATGCGCTATATGAGCGAAGGCGTGCCCCTCGTCGTCTTCACTGGCAAGGAATATGGCACAGGATCCAGCCGCGACTGGGCCGCCAAAGGCACCCGCCTGCTGGGCATTCGTGCCGTCATTGCGCAAAGTTTCGAGCGCATTCACCGCTCCAACCTGATTGGCATGGGTGTACTGCCTTTGACCTTTATGGAGGGCGAAAGCGCCAGCAACCTTGGCCTTTCGGGCGATGAGCTGATCTCGATTGACAATCTTGCCGATCTGCAACCTCGTACCACCATCGAGGCCCATATCACCAAGGCGGATGGCAGCGAGGAGAAAATGACATTGCGCGTGCGCATCGACACAGAGGACGAACTGACCTATTATCGCCAGGGCGGCATTTTGCACTATGTGCTGCGCCAGCTGGCCGGGTCTGCCTGATACCGTTCAGCGACCACCCAGCCCCAATCGGGAAGGATTTTTGAATGCCCACGAAAAAAGAACCACAGCTCAATGTCTGGGGCGATGAAATATCACCCTGTTCGCTGATGCCCTTGACCGGCTTTTACCGCGATGGCTCTTGCGCCACCGGCAAAGAGGATCGCGGCCAGCATGTGGTTTGCATCGAAGTGACCACTGATTTTCTGGCTTTTTCCAAAGCCCAGGGCAATGACCTATCGACCCCTCACCCTGAATTTGGCTTCCCCGGCCTCACGCCCGGCGACCGCTGGTGCCTGTGCGGCCTGCGCTGGAAAGAAGCCTGGCAGGCCGATATGGCTCCAAGAGTTGTGCTGGGCTCGACCCATCAAAACATGACCGAAATCATTCCCATCGAAGTTTTGAAACAATTTGCCGTCGATCTGTGCTGATCCGCACCGCTCTGCCCCCTTGTCGCTGAAGCAGAAAATATGAAACTTTTTTGCTCGTTTGATCGTTATCATATCAACCTCCCCTGTTTTGTCATAAACAGCGAGGTGCGATAAGGAACAGGCGAATTGAGGGGCTCCATGCAGCAACCAGACAGCACACATCAAAAACCCTCCCCCAGCCAATGGGCAAATCTGGCGGAATTGATCGGCATTGAGACCCTGCCGCGTAGCTGGGTCGAAAAAAGCCTGTGCACGATCGGAGCCTTTGTCTCCTTGATGGCGGTCTATGTCATCACCACCTCGATTATGGGACCACAGGCGGCCCTGCCGGTTGTCGCCTCCATGGGCGCCACTTCCCTGCTGTTGTTCTCGGTTCCCCACGGGGCACTGTCACAACCCTGGCCGGTGTTCATGGGACAGGTCGTGTCAGCCACGGTTGGCGTCACGGTAGCCAAGCTCATCCCTGACCCGCTCATTGGTGCGCCGCTGGCGGTTGCGCTTTGCACCCTCCTCATGTTGCTGGGACGCTGCCTGCACCCGCCCGGAGCTGCCAGCGCTCTGACGGTCATATTCGCCTCTGATGCCGTGCGCGAAATGGGCTATGATTTTGTGTTGATGCCCGTCGCTCTCAACGCTACCATTCTGATCATCATTGCCATCACCTTTAACGCCCCCTTCAAGGGACGCCGCTATCCAAGCGGCTGGCATGACCGTCAATTTCCGCAAGTCGCCTCTTCGCATGAAGCCGGAACAATATCCCATGAGCGCTTCATCAAAGCGGTTGAAGAACTCGACACCTTCATTGATGTCAGCGAGGAAGATCTCCTTAAACTTCATAATCTTATCTATAAAAAAGAGCGTTGAGCGCGAGCTCCACAATCTATTGGCAAGCCCTCAACAGCCCGGAATTTGTCTTCATGGTGACATTTTAACATCATTTCGCCACTTTTTTACCCCGAAGCCGCCACCAACCCTCCGAAAAAAGCCTGCTTGGCTGGACAACAAGTCTGGCTGTTCGTATCCTGTTCAACATAAAATATAACAAAGCGAACGGGAGAACTCTAAATGAAATCGACACGCGCAAACCTTATTGCCGCAAGTGTAATCGCGCTCGGCATGATGGCCAGTGCGGCCAGTCCGGCCCTTGCCAAATGCACCAAGAAAAACCCTCTTTTTGGATTTGAGTACTATGTGGCTGACAAACATTGTCCCAAAGCCAAAGTCATGCAAAAGGTTGTAAACAAAACAACTCCTAATAAAGTTGTAGAAAAGAAAACACCAGCAATTAAAACCGCCACAAAACTGCCCGCAGCTGATCCAGGTGTCAAAGAAGTCCAGGTGCTGCTCGCGCAAGCCGGATACAAGCCAGGACCGGCTGATGGCGTCAAAGGAGGGGCCACCACCAGAGCCCTCAACAATTTCAGGGAAACTCTTGGTTTGCCGAGTTCAACATCGCACGGCAACCTGATGCTTGCCCTTAAGCGCGCCGCAGCCAGCAATGTCTCCGCCACAAAAAAGAAAAAGGCTAAATCATCAAAAAAGGCTGACATAAAGGTAATGCAGATGCAGCTCGCCAAGCTTGGATATGAACCCGGCCCGGCAGATGGCGTAAGCCGACCTGCCACAGCCAACGCATTGGGCTATTTCAGACAAAATTACGGCGTGCCTCACTCCGCACCCCATAATGAGCAAATGGCAGCCCTCGAGCGTATCTCCAGTAGATAAAAGTCAAACTGGGTCGAGAACTACTTTTGTTCAAAAACAAGACAACAAACTAAAAATACCGGCAGAGCCTGAAAACAGCTTGGCCGGTATTTTTATGCGATACCAAGTGCTTTGAAAACCCATTTCAAAACAGGGGTTTGCATATTCCCTTATCCACAAATTGGGGTAAGTTAAGTGCGGCCTCGCTGCGCGAATGGGCTATCGCCCAAACCCATTCGGGGAAAGCCTCCCCGAACCCCTGCTTTTTTAACTTTCAAATAGAAAAACGGGAGGCTTGGAGGGGCTCCTCCAACGGGGTTCGGGGCTGGCCCCGTCGCGAAGCGAGTTACGCGAGAATTGAATGGCCTTGGGGACAAGCCGCACAGCGGCTTTTGAGACAATGCAATGAGGTTGAAATATCGGAAACGCTCTAGCCTGCGCCAGGGCTGCTCTTGTCGAAGGTCACAAAGACCACATACTGGCTGGCCGCAACCCCCGGCTCTATCGGGAAGGAGACACTCTGTACGCTGGAGAAGTTACCAAAAGGCTTGCCTTCAACCATTGTCACCTTCACGGTGACTTTGCTGGTCTGAATTTTCTGCTTTGAGCGATCCACGACATGCACCAGAACCGGCAGCTTGACCACACCGGCTCGGCCCTGTGGTCCTAAAATCACCCGTCCGGCCACACCATATTTCACTGTCACCAATCCTGGAGCGATTTCACATTCACGAGCGGTCTTGGTGATTTCACCGCGATGGCGGATCGCCAGACTGTCACCAATCCGGCCCGTTTCATAGACCGTCAAACGTGCATCATTTTTCCAGATTGAAACTCGTGGACAAGCTCCAGCACTCCCGGCCGTAGCGCTGGCAGCTGGTGCCATATCATTCGCCGCCATAGCCAACGAATCTTGCCCTGCTGGCAGAACCCGATTGCTTATGGAAGCCGTTGTGCTCTCGCTGGAGCTACTGCCAAACATCGAACCCAGCTGCATGGCGCACCCGGAAACGCTGACCCCGGCCACGACAATCAGCGCCATACGAGCAAGTCGTGTATCCCTCCGGCGTGATGCCTTTGGTCTGGCAGTATGAACAGATTTCATAAGCATATCAGGACAGTTCCTGCACCCTGGTTTTAAAAAAAATCGGTGACTATTTGATATCAAATAGTCACTCTACAGAAGGAAACATATCCTGTTAAGGTTACGTCAACCTTAAGATTTTTACTCTAGCAATTCTAACCTACAACTGCCCCCCTCTGGCTGCAAGCTGCTTTCCTACATTTCTTTCTTAGCCTTATAAGATATGGTAAACATGGAGCGAGTATGTCACAGTCGCGGCGAAATTATTAATTCCTCGTTCCAAAGGATCGAATAGTGATGCAAGTCGCTGAGCCCACCCTCTCGAAACTGAAAATACTATTATGCGAACCGCGCGGCTTTTGCGCCGGGGTTGATCGCGCCATCCAGATCGTTGAAAAAGCTCTGGAGCAATTTGGTGCACCGGTCTATGTGCGCCACGAGATTGTCCATAATCGCTATGTCGTTGATGATCTCAAAAGCAAAGGCGCGGTCTTTGTCGAGGAGCTGGATGAAGTGCCAGATGACGGACAACCTGTGATATTTTCTGCCCATGGCGTGCCAAAATCCGTACCTGAAGCCGCCCGCCAGCGCGAACTTTTTGCCCTTGATGCCACCTGCCCTCTGGTCTCCAAGGTCCACCGTGAAGCCGAACGTCATTTCAAGGCTGGTCGCCAGATCATCCTCATTGGTCATGCCGGACACCCCGAAGTCATCGGCACCATGGGACAATTGCCCCAAGGCACGGTTGCCCTTGTTGAAACAGCAGTACATGCCATGAATATCACCCCGGTCAAAGATAATATTCCCCTCGCCTATATCACCCAGACAACCCTGTCTCTTGACGACACCAGCGAGATCATCGACATCCTGAAAAGCCGCTATCCTGACATAAAAGGCCCGCGCAAGGAAGATATCTGCTATGCCACCACCAACCGCCAGCAGGCCGTCAAAGCCATCTACCGATCACAACGCGACTTCCTCGTCTCAGCACTACAGTCTGCCATGTTCAACAGCATCCTCGACCGCCGGCTACGCGAAGGCACGCTCACCAAAATCGTCCCAGGCGACCTCGCTTGGAAGCACGACTCTCGCAGCGTCTTCGCAGTCGGTGAGCAAATCGCAGAAGTAGAAAACGCCCCCGCAGGCAGAGTCCCCTCCATGGATGTCTCACCCTCCGGCCCCATGTGGGGCATCAACATGACCCGCGCCCAAGGCACACCTGGAGAAGTCGAACGACAAGTCCTCGACGTCTTCAACGTACACCCCGACACCCTCGCAGGCGTCGGCGACGTACACGCCGAAGGCAGCCGAAGACCCATGCGCATCGCTCTACGCAACCC
>JAKIUO010000097.1 GCA_021647535.1 Hyphomicrobiaceae bacterium | reverse complement strand
TGCCATCAAGCGGCGGGTTGGGAATGCGTTCAAAAGGGTTCGACGTAAAAATAATGAACATCAGGAAGGAGACAGAAACCAGACCCTGAATAGAGAGCACATGGGTTTTCAGGCTGGGAGGCAGATTACCGCCAAAAGTCGCCACCATGGCTCCGTAAAAAGCCAGAACCAGCACCCATAACAGCATGGAACCTTCATGATTGGCCCAGACACCTGTACACTTGAAGAACAGAGGTTTTGCCGAATGAGGGTTGGCATAGACATTCATGACAGAGAAATCAGAAGTCACATAAGCCCAGGTCAGCGCCAAAAAGGAAATGCCCAAAAGCATAAGTTGAGTTTGTGCGGCGGGTATGGCCAATCGCATTAATATAGGGTCAGATTTATAGCTGCCCCACAAAGGTACAGCAAACTGTACCAAGGCGACGACCAGCGCCAATATGAGGGCAAAGTGCCCCGTTTCCACAATCATAATCTGTGTTCTCCCTTACAATTCCTCGAACGACCTGGCAATTCCTCGAACGACCTGGCAATTCCTCGAACAGTCTGGCCTGCTGTTTTTATTTTTCAGCTTTTCCAGGCCCTTGCATCTAACTGCCTGCACCCTTGACAGTTTCCGTATCTTTTTTCGTCCACATGCCTTTTTTCTTCAAAGTGGCTGCGACTTCAGGGGGCATATAATTTTCATCATGTTTGGCCAGCACGGTGTCCGCTATAAACACCCCATTGGTGTCAAGCATACCTTCAGTCACAACGCCCTGTCCTTCGCGAAACAGATCCGGCAACACGCCTTCAAATACAACATTCACATTTTTGGCATTGTCAGTCACCTTAAACTTTATTCTTATGCTCTGCCCACGGATCACAGATCCTTCTTCGACGAGACCACCAAGACGAATGCGCTGTCCCGGCTTGACGTTTTGTTCTACCAGATCGCTAGGGCTATAGAAAAATGTGATATTACCGGACAGTCCCGACAAGGCTAAGCCAATAGCCAGCGCGAGCACGCCAAGTCCCCCAAAAATCATTGTCGAGCGACGCTGTTTTCTCGTCATTTCAATCTCTTTCCTAACTCTGCCCAGTTGACTTGAATAAGATCAGTTTGCTTGAAGAAGGCCCGTTTTCTTGGATAAGGCCCATTTCTTTAAGAAGGCCAGTCTGTTTAAACAGATAGCAACAGCTCACTCATCCCCTATTTACACTGGCGCACTTATGATCCCAATCCCAATTGTCTGGCAAGGGCATCCAGTTGCGCAATGGCGTTTTTGTCCTTGCGTAAATTCTTTTTGCCCGACTGCACCGCCTTGCGGGCTTCGGATTTTTTGCCCAGTACATTATAAGCCCTGACCAGGCGCATCCAGCTATTAATATCCCCGCCCTGCTCATTCAGGCGGTCTGCCAGTCGCGACACCATATTATTAATCATGGATTGACGATCACCCGCGCTCATCTGGCCCGCACGACGCACATCTGCAGCCGTTGGACCCGACATTGGAGCTGTTGGCGGAGCGACTACAGGAGCCCTCGCACTTCTCATACCCCCGGAACGAGCACTGTTAGTGTTGTTACTGGTACTGACACCCGCAATCTGCTGGCCCATCGCTGTCAGTCGCGCCACACCCTGTTTATCGCCGCTGACATTCTTTTTGCCAGCTTCGACAGCGGCCAGAGCCTTGGCCCTGTTGCCCTGAACCATATAGGCATTGACAAGGCGCAACCAGCTATTGGCATCTCCGCCTTCAGATTTCAACCGGTCCGCCAGACGCTGCACCATGGCATTGATCATGGCTTTGCGATCACCCACACTCATCTGACCGGCCTGCCTGACATCTTGCGCCGTTGGCCCCGGCATGGCAGCACTGCTTGCCATACGCCCCTTATTAGCCAAGGCGTTGCCAAGCAGGATATCCGGTTTTTGCACGGCTTTTATTCCAGCTATTTTGACTGATGGCAATCCCAGTTTTTTACGCACACCATTGAGACGCGCTTCGACGGTTGGACGCCACGGCATACCCTCATAAGTGTCCTTCAGCAAAACGGCATAAGTGCTATCCGCCTTGCCCAATTCACCAGTCTGTTCATAAAAAAGGCCGATCCAGAAGCGCGGCTTTGGTAAATTGCCATCCATTTTGATGGCTTGCCGCAAAATGGGGAGTACGTCGTCGCTGACTATGCCGCCATTACCAAGGATCATCGCTTCAGCCAGCCCGGACAAACGCTTGGCGGTTGGCTCTTGTAATCTGATCGCGTTTTCATAGGCAGTGGTAGCTTTGCCATACATTTCATTGCGCAAATAGATCGGGCCCATTATATCCCAGCCTCGGACATCATTTGGATGTTTTGCCAAACGTTGCTCGGCCCGGGAGATCAAGGCAGCAATCCTGTTCTCGACCTGCGGTTTCTTGAGACGGGCTTCAAGAGGGAAATCCGGCACCTTCGGACTGCCTATTTTCATATAAAGACCAAGGGCCAGTACCGGCACCACAACAGCAAGTGCTATTGCTGATGTCCGGCTCAACTCACGCCCCTGCGCACTAAATGTAGGCTCCTTGCTGGCCTTCTCGCTACTCTCCAAAATCTTTCGCGATATCTCGACACGCGCCGACTCAGCATCCTCTTTGTCGATCTGACCATTGTCAAGCTCACGGTCGATGGCTTTCAACTGGTCCTTGAAAATATTGGCATCAAAAGACTCTCTTGATAAAAATGTATCCCCCCCCTTGTAAAGAGGGACCAAAATGGCACCCAGTGTTCCGGCAATCAGCACAACAATTATCAACCAGAGCAGCATCATTCCTCACAAATTAATTTTCACGGACGATCAAGGGTCGCGGACGTCAAGACCACAATCCCACTTTATAAACGCTCCAATGTCAGCGGTAGAATGGCACATCAGGCCAATTCCCCGCAAGACTTCTCTTTGGAACGTCTAAAAAAAGCGGCACCCGAATGACCGCCGCTTTTTATAATTCATTCATCATACATGTTTTGCACAAAGCAAGCGCGCAAAAGCATAACTGTCACGCCCTGCGAGACTGCAAACTCAACTGGAACGGCTCCAGGAACCATCCTGATTGCGGCAGGCTCGCCCCCTCATGGTTTCGGGCTGACCGCCAATATATATGGTGTGGGTGTAGTTCCTACAATCCCTACCCGCTATTTTATAAGGTCTTTGGGGAACAATACGGCCATAATGGCCACTATCAGGGTTGCGCCATTCACTGGGTTCGCCAGAACGACCGCTCTCAAGCGCCGTATATTCAGCACGCGACGCGCGACGACGATCATTTTCATCAAGCTGACGACCAATATCGCTGCCAATAATACCGCCAATCAGTATACCGGCAATGGTTGCCACCGTGCGCCCGTCACCTTTGCCAAACTGATTACCAATGGCACCACCGGCAACCGCTCCAACGACTGTTCCCATATCCTCACGCGGACCACCGCCGCACCCCGCCAAACCAATGAGCAAGGGCATGAGCAAGACTGCAATCATTCTAACAGGTTTTTGTATCATCTTTTTTCCCAGATTGTC
Source organism: Hyphomicrobiaceae bacterium (assembly GCA_021647535.1). Classification (GTDB taxonomy): domain Bacteria; phylum Pseudomonadota; class Alphaproteobacteria; order Rhizobiales; family JAKIUO01; genus JAKIUO01. Next base: position 7,561 of record JAKIUO010000097.1, on the reverse strand, counting down.
TTTTATTAACGAAGGCTTGCCCGCGAAACAATCATTGCAGCCTCTTATATAAGTTTTGGATCTCAATGCACAATCAAATATGCCTGAAGTCCAAAATGATGGTCTATATATAGAGATGAGACTGTGTTGGAAAAAAAGGGCGGAATTGGGACATTATCCTGTCCAGGTGCTGACTGACCAGACAATCTGATATAAAACAGCCTCTCGCACCGGGAACGTCTTCGCAAGATCAGGAGGTTGCGAGGGGCAGCAGCAATTCCGCCCGCAGCCCGCCTTGTTTTGAACTTTCAAGGCGAAAACTGCCGCCATAGAGATGGGCAAGGTCCGCAACAATTGACAGGCCCAGACCTGAACCGGGAAGATTTTCATCCAGTCTTTGTCCGCGCTGCATGGCCCGTGTGCGCTTGCTGGCCGAAAGTCCTGGCCCGTCATCATCCACACCAAGTAACAGAAAATCAGGCTTTTCGGTCGATTTGGAGATCGTCAGGCTCACGCTGCTATTGGCCCATTTGAACGCATTATCGAGCAAGTTACCAAGCATTTCCTCAAGGTCCTGGCGCTCCCCGCGAAACAAGAGCTGGTCGCTGCAATCGCACGAAATCTCAATGTTTTTTTCCCTGTATATTTTCTGCAAGGTGCGCGACAGCGATTTCATCACCGGTTTGATTTCAGTGGCGTTGCCAATGATACCAACCTGCGCCGCCATGCGGGCGCGGTCCAGATGGTGACGCACCTGATCATTCATGATTTGCGTCTGTTTACCGATTTTTGTGGCAAAATATCTGGTCGCACCCTCTTCTTGTTGCAGCTGATCGGTTTCGTTAGAGATCACACTCAACGGCGTTTTGAGAGCATGAGCCAGATTGCCCACATGGGTACGGGCACGCTCAACAACATCTTTATTGGAACGAATGAGCGCATTCAATGCCGTTTGCAGCGGCTCGATTTCAGCCGGAAAACGGCCACTGAGGCGATCTGTCTTGCCCGCTCTGATATCATTGAGTTTGCGCGATATGACAAAGAGGGGCGCCAGCCCATAGCGCACCTGCACGAACCCGGCCCCCATCAAACCAGCCCCGAGCAGGCCCAGCGCCAGCAACAGCATATTGCGAAACTGCGCCACCTGCCCATCAAGCTGCGAGGCACTAATGGCGATGATATAATCAAGGTGCTGGCTTTTTTCGCCGCTGGCTTCGTCGCCCCCGGCAATAATGACGCGTTCAACAGCGCGCAACAACTGGCCCTCCGGCCCCTCGATATAGCCTTTCTTCAAACCGTCCCCAACGGGACTGCTTTTATCATCCGGCAAGGGATTTAGGCGTTGATCAAGCAGCGAATCCGATATGGCAAAGCTCTTTTGCGCGCCATCCAGCGCCCGGATCTGCCAGTACCAGCCCGAAAAAGGGCGCTTGAACAAGGGTTCGCCAAGCTCAATGGCGGCTCTGCCATGCTCTTGTGGGCGCTCGCCACCTGGCCCATCTGTATTATCAACCGCACCTGCTTCTCCGCCCCTGTCGTCACGGGTTTGCCGCAAGCTCAGTGCAATCAGATTATCGAGGTGGACTTTGAGGCGCTGATCAAAAGTCTGCTCAACAGCAATACGATAATAGGAGGTCAAGGCAAAAGCCGTGATCGGTAAAATAATCGCCACGAGAAGGGCTGTTGAAGCCAGCAATCGAAAACGAATTGAATTGGGTCTGCTCGTCTCAAAATCCATGAAATTCACTTACTGCCATCGCCATCCGGCTCGGTAAGGCAATAGCCAAGGCCACGCACTGTTTTGATCATACCCTGGGGCAATTTCTTGCGCAAACGGCCGATAAAGACCTCAACCGTATTGGAATCGCGGTCAAAATCCTGATCATAGAGATGCTCAATAAGCTCGGTGCGCGAGACAACACGTCCACAATGATGCACAAGATAGGATAGCAGGCGAAACTCATGAGAGGTCAGCTTGACCGCACCGCCATCAAGCGTGACGCGGGAAGCTTTGGTATCAAGGCGTAAAGGGCCAACTTCGATTTCGCTGCTGGCATGGCCCGCACTACGACGCAACAAGGCACGAAGACGGGCCAGAACTTCCTCCATATGAAAGGGCTTGGCAACATAGTCATCCGCTCCGGCATCCATTCCAGCGACTTTATCACTCCAGCGATCACGTGCTGTCAAAATCAGCACCGGCATGTCGCGATGATTGCGCCGCCATTGCTCAAGCACGCTTATGCCATCCATGCGCGGCAGCCCTAAATCCAGAACAACGGCATCATAGGGCTCTGTATCACCCAGAAAATGCCCTTCTTCTCCATCCAGCGCCTTATCAACGGCATAACCCGCATCAACCAGCGCCTCGACAAGCTGACGATTGAGGTCAGGTTCATCTTCTACAACAAGTAAACGCACCGTTCCATTTCCCTGTTTTAAATCTCTTTGTTTCGATATTATAAGAACAAGGGTATATGATCACCGGCGCGCTGCCAAGCAACACATCAAAACAAGACTGCAAAACGGCTATTCAAAACTTCCCAAACGGCAAACCTTAATAGTATTTAATGCCGTAGCGTCGCAGATTGCGCTTCACCCTGTTGATAATGCGATTTTCAAGTTTCGAGCCCGATTTTCGGCTCTTTTTTCGACCGCTGCTTTTGCCAGAAACCCGACTGCCGCTGCGCGCATTTATAACAATATCGCGCACACGCTTTTTATTACCAATTACAGTCAGACGATAGACATAACTGCGCCCCCTTTTGCACAGATTTATACTAACGACTTCGCCACCACGTTTGATCGCACGACGGCGCACATCACCGGGCTTTAAGAGCTTGTTTTTTGCAATGACAGCAGGGGCATTTGACCATTTGATACAGGCCGCAAAAGCCCCTTCGGCTGGCAGCAGAACAAGGGCAAAAACGACCAGCAGCAGAGGCTTTATCGAGGGTTGTTTCCACATTCCGAGCTATCCCTTTCAAGGATGATCCCGCTTCCAGATTGAAGCAAAACAGGGCTTGATAATTGTTTTTAAAACACATTCACAACCGTAATATTCACTAAAGCAAAAAGTATTAAATATTGCTCAAAATGGACGAATTTAAAGAGCGGACAAATGAGACAACTCTCCACTTGTTTATCACATTAGCGCAACGATTATGAACCTGACATGAACCGTTTTAGTTGATAACAAACAAGTTTAAAAATAGCATAGAAATCTTTGTTCAATAAGAAAAAAACCCGCTCCTCAGTATAAGGAGCGGGTTATCTTGTTCATAAGTTTGAAACGAGGCTTAACCGCGACGCATATACCTACGTACTTTGCTGACATAACGACGGGTAATGCTGTTCTTGCTCCAGGACCACATTTTGCCAGGACCACGATTATAACAACCAATAGTTGCAGCAACATTGCGTTTGGCACGACGATAGCACCAGTGCAGATATTTTGTACCAGCACGCATATTGGTACGAGGGTTATACAGATTGCCTCTTGCCCCCATCATGCGGGCAGTTGCCGGCATAAGCTGCATCAGACCACGCTCACCAGAAGAACCTCTGGCATTCACACGCCAGCCGCTTTCAATGGTAACAACAGCAGCAGCCAGACGTACAGGCAGACCTTTTGGTGTGACGCTTCTCAAAGTAGCCATCAAAGACCCGGTGCGACGTCCCCTGGATTTATTACGGTTCGAGCGACGCGCAACCCTTCTTTTCACAACCCTTCTTTTCACAAATCTACGCGCTTTACTTGATCTGCGTTTTTTGATGGATCTGCGAGCAACTTTCCGTTTGAAAGTTCTTTTGCGCGCTTGCCTTTTGACCCTGGAAACTCTCTTGCGAGTAGATTTCGCTCTGTAGGACTTTTTGGCTCTGTATTTTTTCCTGGAAGAATATTTCCTCACCCTGGCAGGCTTGGCGTTAGGAAAATAATTATATTTCTTAAAACTGATTGCCTCTCTTGGCGTCGTCACCGATGCGACGGCAGCCTGCGAGCTTAAAAGCCCCGCAAACATGGCAAAGGCGAACGCGCCCAACCATTTACACCTTACTAACTTTCTAACCATTCTTCTTTTCCCTGCTTTTTCATTTGCTTCTATGAACCGCTCGCCAGCTCTTGCCTGAAGGAAAAATCCTTCACCACGAGGTCTTGTTAACCGGCAAATCTTAGGAACCAGATGTTCATAGAAAAACAACCCCGCTTGGTTGGCGGGCTTTTAGCATGGGATTATTTGAGACTCCAAGCGTTTTTATTTACTTTGCGCTGGATAACGTCGTTTTGTCGCATTACTTCATGTTATTCACGTTTTAATTGTTAGATACGATTCACTATACAAATATCAACACACCTAATGATTGTATTTAACATTATCTTTTTGAATGGACTGTAGAATTGTGGCTCATTACAAGAGGAGCCAGCCCCTCTGAAAAAGCCCTATTTAATAGACTTCAACAACTTCTCGCCCTGTGGCAGATGGTCTAAGAAAAAAATCATCCACATGCTCGCCCAAAATGCCTTATCCACCCCCCAAGTCGGACAAGTGGAGAGAACAAAGGAAGTCTTCCTTAGTCCTCTCCAGGCTAAAAAGCATCTATTTGCCCGACGGCCTGCTACTTCGAGAACAAACGTGGCCCGAGCCGTTCGCGCGCAATCGCCCGAAAAAGAACGGCGGCGATAAATCCACCGGCCTGCACAAGATTGAGCAAATGTCCGACCAGCTGCGATTGCTCCTCGGGACTAATACCGTTAAAACCAAGCACATTCAGCCCCAGAGCCGTAAAACCAACAAGGTTGGCCCAGATCGTGCGGCTTTGAAGATAGTTTTTCCATCGTTTCATTGTCGTCTCCTTAGAGGTTGGGGAAGGTGATTTACGAGAAGTGGCAATTTTTCGAGCCATCATTTTTTTGCTGCGTGGCCCATATATGCCATCGCGCAACAGGCCATATTTGCGCTGAAAACGCTTCATTGCAGCTCTCGTCCGGGGGCCAAAAATGCCATCAATGACGATAAAAAAGCCAAGAGAGCGCAAATTATGTTGCAAACGCATGACACGAGGTCCACGCGCGCCGGCGCGCAAGAAGAGACGGGGCAACGGCTTGGCAGCGATGGTGGCAGCACCTTTGGACCAGACCAAAAGCGCCCGTTTCATATAGCGACGCCGCTCGTCCAATCCATTAAAACCACCATTTATGCGTCTCGTAATGGTGCGAATATCATTGAGATCGGCATATTTATTAAGATTATTTCTTTTCCAGTATTCGCAAGCAATACGTAAAGAGACCTCAATCTTTGCAGCCAGGTGTGGCGATTTCTCCAAATCAATCTCAATAAATGTTCCATATCGCCGATAATTAGCACGACCCGTCAATTGAAAAATACCACGCCCCCTATAGCGCGAGCCATCCAGCCGGCCCCGATTGCCAAGATCGCGCCGGTGGCCATAGCGGCGGCGGAAATAACCCGTGCTGCCATATTCAACCAGCGTGCGAAAGCCAGCCGTTTCATGCGCCGCCTGCGCCAGAAAATGGCATAAACGCAGCTCGTTTCGGCTCAGTCCATATTCAACGAGAAGTGACGAATGTTGGGCCAGACCCTTCAAAATATCGCGCTTGCCACGCGGGCAAAACCGGCGCAAATCTTCATATGTCAGCGAAAAAGGCTGTTGCATGAAAAGTCCTCATAAAAAAAGCCGCCGGAGGGCAGCTTTGGAGCGGGGGTGAAAATGCGGGGCAGTGCGCGCTGCGCGAGTGGGACAAGTCCCAGAGCCATTCAATTTTGGCTCAAACTCGCTACGCGAATGGGCTATCGCCCATACCCATTCGGGGAAAGCATCCCCGAACCCTGCTTTTTTAACTTTCTGATAGAAAAATGGGAGGTCTGGAGGGAATCCCTCCAGTGGGGTTCGGGGCTGGCCCCGTCGCGCAGCGAGTTTGAGCCAGAATTGAATGGCAACCAACCAAGCCCTGACACCCAAACCCCCTTCTTTTTGAATTTCAGAAGAGGGTGGGTTTGAGCAATATCCCGCTTACACAGCGAAGTTTATTCACGCTGTGTACGCTCGCGATAAGCCTGCCAGAGCCTCGTTGTGCCAAGTGCCAGCCCCAGTAATAGCGTAACAGTTGTCAGCACCGTATTGAACTGCGCCAGCCAGCTGGCCCAGGCGGGGGAGGTAATCAAGCCGCCAGCAATGACGGCGTCATGATTTGCCGATGGTAAAATTGTGCTCATATTTTCCTTTCGCGTTTTTACAAAGAAAGCGTCTCGCGCGCCGCGTGACCTCTGCCAAATCTTGCGCTCATTTGATAAATCGCCAGAAAGAGACTGCTTTGAACGGCCCCAAAATCGGCAATCTGCTCGGCACTGCCATAGTTCACGAAGGGCTGCGCGCTGCTCAAGGTACGCTTGACACTGCCGGTGCCATCCAGAATATCGACTTCATAGGCCTCCACCTCTTCGGACAAGGGCACTTCAACAGCCTCCCAGCTATCTCCCCCGGCCCGCGTGCGCCGCACCCAGCCAATCGCAATATCGCCGCCCACCTGCGCACTGGCCTGCACATGCACCGGGGCGAACGGTTTTTTCCCCAATCCGGCAAAGGCTTTTTGATAGGTGCGAAAAGAGCGATGCCCCAGATCATAAGAAGCCGGTCCGACTTTCCAGCTATAGTCCAGCGCAATTTCATCGTCTGACAGCTCGACCGGCGCGATGGCGTCATCAAGCACGACAAACCGCGCCCCAACCGGCAGGTCCGCCAGGATATGCGGCTCGGTTCCAGCCTGACCACGCAACAGACCGTGAAGGCGATAGGTTCGCTCCCCCGTCAGCTCAGCGCTCTGGAATTGCAAAACCTCCCAGACACCGCTGGCCTGCTCAATGGCTAGCAAATTGGCGCCTCCCAGCACATCAACCTCATCGCTCGACAGCAATTCGCCACTGTAAAGCAGCACCTCAAGTGAACTGCCCCAATCCCAGCGCGAAGGTGACGAAGCCTGCAGCGCACTCAGGGTTTCCCCGATGATCGCCGGAAGCGCCGCACTGGCCACCAGCCCGAAACCACTATCGGTGGCCGAGCGATAAAAACTGACCGCGCCCGGCCACGGTGATTGATAACCAGCCACATAGCCATTTGCGGCATTTTCATCGCCGCGCAGCAATGGCAGGTCCAGAAACAGGGCCAGTGAGGGACCAAAGATCTTGCTGCCGGTTAAAACGCCTGCGCGCACCGGGGCCACCGGTCTTTTATAAATATGCGGTTGCAACGAGAGCGCTTCGACAATCCGCGCTTCACCGGTCGTGGTTTGCGAGATGCGCAGATCTATCGAGCGCGTATCAAGCGCCAGCCGCACCACATCCCCAGGCTCCAGCGCCAGATTTGACGGCGGCAGCGCAAAACCGGCCTTCTCACGGCCACTCCACACATCATGCAGCCAGCTATCCGCTATGCCTTGCGCCTGCTCTTGCCCCAGTACAATGGGCAGCTGCGCCGTCGCCACTCTGGTCGTCGCCCCCCCCTGTCGTTTGGCTTCGACAACCGCCTGACGATAATCAACCACGCCATCAATATAAGACAGCTT
>JAKIUO010000096.1 GCA_021647535.1 Hyphomicrobiaceae bacterium | reverse complement strand
CGCGATAGGTCAACAGCTCCATTTCATTGATACGATAGTTCAGCATGGCCATTAGAGTCACGTCGTTGCTTGGTGCCACCATAAGGCCAAACATATGCATTTGCATATCCATCGAAAGGGGCGAAATGCGATAAACTCCCGGCACAGTCATGATTCTTGGGTTACCATTAGGCAGCGTCCCCATACGCATCTGTTCTCCACCAAGCGGATTGACGGTCTGAGCCACTTCGTTCGGACTGACATTTCTGGTGCCTTTCTTCATTCCATTCATATGCATATTCATGGCGCGATAGGAGAGCATCCACTCTCCTTTTTTATGCATATGTTCTCCCATGACACCAATTGGTGCATGACTGGAAGCGTGCACCGGTTTTTGCGGGCCATTATTCTCATGAGCCATAACGGCAGAAGAAAAAGTCAGCGCCAGCACAGGAATACTACCCAGCAGACTTGTTGAGCGGACAGCCGCCCTCATTACGGTTTTGCAAACCATATCTATTCTCCATATATTTTATCTGAATTTCACACAACCAACCGGCACAACTGCTTCAGCAGCGTGCGAATTGATATTTTTCATTTGAAGACTCAGGAAAATATGGGAGGGGATCGGTTTCTTATATGACGGGCAAAACGCTGCAATACCAGACCGGCTGGCTTTGCTGGTTGCACAAATCCATTGAAAACGGGACGTGTAAAATCAAATGAGAGAGACGCCAAGGCCAGAACAGTCGCGGCCATAGCCAGACAGATCGGACAATCTTCTGGCGCATCTTCTTTATTGACAGGTGAACCACTACCACCTCTCTTTTCGAGGCTCATCATGGGGCAGAGCTTGGCTTGCTGCCCGGTGTCGGCAGAACTGATGAAGGCAAGTGATCCTGTGCCAGGTGATACGGCCAGCATAGGCGCAAACATGATTGCAATGGCAATCCGCGTTAGCAGACCGGCCACAGCAACCAGACTCACCCATCGATATCCTCTAAATCCACACATGCTGCCATCTTATCGTCACTTTCGATTTTAGCAATAAAAAACAACGATTACATAAGATTATGAACCCCCCTTTCACCCGCCCCTATTTGGCAAGGGTGTTCATGGCCTGGATGATGGCGGGGCCAAGGATAACGACAAACAATACCGGCAGGAAGAAAGTGATCATTGGCACGGTCAGTTTGGGTGGCAAAGCGGCAGCTTTTCGTTCGGCTTCAGCCATGCGTATGTCGCGGTTTTCCTGTGCCAGAACCCGCAGAGCCTGTGACAAAGGCGTACCATAACGCTCGGCCTGCATCAGCGAAGTCGTCACTGATTTTACGCCATCAAGATCGGTACGAATACCCAGATTTTCATAAGCCTGACGGCGTTCCTGCAAATAGGACATCTCCGCCGTCGTCAAGGTCAGCTCTTCCGCCAAAGGTATGGACTGGCTACCGATTTCTTGTGACACCAGTTTGAAAGCGGCCTCAATCGACATACCGGACTGCACGCAGATCAACATGAGATCGAGACAGTCAGGCCATGCTTTGCGGATACTGTCCTTGCGCTTGGTGATGATGTTCGAGACAAAAATGGTCGGCAGATAATAGCCGACAAGCGCCGCACCAATACTGATACCAACCCGCATACTGGTGGCGTGGTGACCATGGTCGTTGATATAGGTCAAATAAAGAATAGCGCCAAGACCAACCAGCACCGGCATAACGATCTGAAAGAACATAAAGGCCATCAGAGGCGCTGGGCCGCGCAAACCTGCCCGCTTCAGTTTTTCACGAGTGGCTTCAGGATCCAGAACTTTTTGCAGCCGCAAAGCGCCTACAATGGTGCTGAAAATCGTTTTATCCTTGTGACGCAAAGTCGCCTGTTTGGCTGTCAGGTCCGCAAGACGCTGCGCCCGCAGCTTATCACGTTCGGTCGAAACAGATTTCATACGGCTGTTGAGCTTGCTGCCCGACAACATTGGTCCAACAATCGTCATCATGGTTGCAAATGTCGCCAGCCCCACCAGACCGATGACAGCAAATTCCACGTTAAAGAACTGATCAATAAAATTATACATGATCACCTGTCCTGTGTTTTAGGGTGTTCGCGAGCGCTCAAAAAGCGTGGCGCAAACACCTGTTTAAGAAGGCTTGATTGGCACAAGAGCGCCCGCAGGCGCTCTGGCAAATCTTACTTTGGCAAATCTAATAGTCGAAATTAATCATCTTGCGCATCATCAAAACGCCGCACAGCATCCAGAAGGCGCTCCCCGCCAACATCATATTGCCCGAGCGTGTATCAAACAAAATACTGATATAGTCCGGTTTGGAAATATAGACCGCGCCCATGACAAGAATTGGCAAAGAGCCGATGATGGCGGCCGATGATTTTGCCTCTTGCGAAAACGCCCGCACCTTGCCTTCCAGTTTCTTGCGCTCGCGCAAAACATTGGAAAGATTCTGCAAAGCCTCAGCCAGATTACCACCAGCAGACGACTGAATGGTGATGACGATTGACAGGAAATTGACCTCTTGCAAAGGAATGCGTTCATACATGCGCTCAATGCCCTGCCCCAATGTAACGCCAATGCGCTGCTCTTCAACGATCTTGGTAAATTCAGGACCGATGGGATCGGGCGACTCATTGGCAATGATTTTAATGCAGTCATTCAGCGGCAGGCCGGTTTTGACACCGCGCACGATAATGTCGATGGCATTAGCCAGCTCAGCCACAAATTTATTCTGCCGCCGACGCGCCAGGAAATTGACCACCCAGCGTGGCAAGCCAACTCCCCCAACCAACACAGCCGCAGCTGTAACAGGAAGCACCAGGCCAGATTTGACAGAAATAAAAGCGCCAAAACCAAAAACCACGGCACAGACCAGGCTCATCATGTAAAAAGACATAGGACTAATGCTCAGACCAGCCCGCACAAGGCGCTGGCGCAGGGAAACTTTTTTACTTTCCTTTTGCCGCTGGTCAATCTCTTCAAGTACATCCTGAACAGCTATGCGCCGTTTTTGATCCGGTGTGCGCTTGGCTTGCTCAGACTTGTCACTCAGTATCTCCGCCATACGTTGATTGGTTTTTTTCTCACCATTAAAATAGGGAGTTGCGATTGCATAAACCACCCCCCCGACAGCAAGAGCCCCAAGCAGCATGACTGCAAATTGTATTATTTCTGGACTAAACAAAGCTCGCCTCCTCTTTTCTATTAGAGAAGCCTGTGCCGGTTTCAGCATCTGCCAAAGCCTGCGCCAGACGGTGTTGTTCATTAAAATACTGGGCCCGTTCCCAGAATTTTGGTCGCGCAATCCCGGTCGAACGATGTTCGCCCCGGATCTTGCCGTGTTCGTCTTCGCCTTTTATTTCGTATACAAACAGGTCCTGCAGGGTCGGCACATCCCCCTCCATACCAATCACCTCTGTGATGTGGGTAATTTTACGCGTGCCATCTCGCATTCGAGAGGCCTGAATGATAATATCGACAGACCCGACAATCATCTCGCGAATGGTTTTTGAGGGCAGTGAAAAGCCGCCCATCATGATCATGCTTTCAAGACGCGCAATCGCTTCACGCGGTGAGTTGGAATGCAGCGTACCCATCGAACCGTCATGACCGGTGTTCATGGCCTGCAAGAGATCAAAGGCTTCAGGGCCACGCACCTCACCGACGATAATGCGTTCAGGACGCATACGCAGACAGTTCTTGACGAGATCGCGCATGGTGATCTCCCCTTCCCCTTCAAGATTGGGCGGACGCGTTTCGAGACGCACCACATGGGGCTGTTGCAGCTGCAGCTCGGCACTGTCTTCACAGGTGACGATGCGCTCGGTCTGCTCGATCGAGGCTGTCATACAGTTGAGCAGAGTTGTTTTACCAGAGCCCGTACCGCCCGAGATGACGATATTGCAGCGCACCTTGCCAATAATTTCGAGGATGACCCGACCCTCTGGTGAGATGGAGCCAAAACTCTCCAGCTGCGCCAGGGTGAGCTTGTCCTTTTTAAACTTACGAATGGTCAGGCACGGCCCGTCAATAGCCAGCGGCGGCGCGATGACATTGACACGTGAGCCATCAGGCAGACGCGCATCGCATATGGGGCTTGATTCATCGACGCGGCGACCAACCTGAGAAACGATACGCTGACAGATATTCATCAGCTGGGCATTGTCTGAAAACTGGATACCGGCCTTCAACATCTTGCCATCGACCTCGATGAACGAGGTGTGCGCACCGTTGATCATGATATCGGCAATGTCATCACGGGCCAGCAAAGGTTCCAGCGGCCCATAACCCAGCACATCATTACAGATATCTTCGAGCAGCTCTTCTTGCTCGGAGATCGACATGATGACGTTTTTGATGGACAGGATTTCGGTGACAATGTCGCGAATTTCTTCACGGGCAACGGTTTTTTCGACCTGCGAAAGCTGGGCCAGGTCAATGGTATCAATGAGCGCATTGAAAACCGTTGTCTTGACACTATAATATTCAGCCGTGCGGGCACCGTCATCGCTTGGCGTTTCGGGTTCAACCTCTACCTTGGGCTCAGATGCCGTTTTGACCGGAACCTGAGAGGCAGCCTCTGGCGCCAGCTCAGCAGCATTGGCCAATTGCACAGGCGTCAAAGCCCGCCCCTTCATTTCCAGATCAGTCTCGCTTCGTTTCCCAAACATCTGTTCTCATCCTGTTATTTTCTGTTCAACTTACCAAGAAGTTTGGAAAAAGTTGAACCACTTTCCGTTTTGCCACTCGTAATGCGAGCTATTTTGCTGGCCAGCTCATCAAACTGTTCTGAAGCTCTTGACCTGGGCTCAAACTCTTGAATCATCTGGCCATTATTGGCTGCTGTGCCAAAGAGCTGAGGATTGAAGTCCATGACCACACCGACCTCCATACCCAGCGACTTGTTAAAATCAGCAAGTGAGATTTCCGGTCTTTTCGGTACATTGACCTGGTTGAGGACGATGTGCGGCGGATCATCATTATTGCGCTCTTTTTGTATAAGATCGATCAGGTTTTTGGTATTGCGCAAGCTCGCCAGATCAGGCGTTGCCGTGATGACGATATCATCGGCATGGATCAACATCTGACGCGACCAGCCCGTCCACATATGGGGAATATCCATAAAGGCATGGGGCAGGTTGGAGCGCACGACATCGACAACTGTTGCGCATTGTTTTTCGGACAGATCATAGACATGATCAAGCGTGCTGGGCGCGGCGAACAGTGAAAGATTATCCGAGCATTTGGTCAACAAACGCTCCAGCAACACCTCATCAAGACGATCAGGAGCGGTCAGCGCATCAGCAAGGCCCTGCACCGGGTCCTGATCGAAATCAAGACCAGCTGTACCAAATGGCAAATCAAAATCGGTGATCACCACATTCGTACTGGTGATTTTTGACATAGCCCAGGCCGTGTTGTGACAAATGGTCGAAGAACCAGATCCGCCCTTTGCGCCAACAAAGGCAATGACTTCTCCAGCAGGTTCAGCCGATGGGTCTTCATACAGATTGCCAATGCTTTCGATAATCTGCGCCGGTTGCAATGGGGCCACCAGATATTCACTGACACCGCGTTGCATCAAGGAGCGATAGAGTACCACATCATTAACCGCGCCAATCACCAGAACCTTGGTTCCGGCATCACAGGACTGCGCCAGATGATCCAGATCCGCCAGCATCTGCTCACGCTCCGACAGGCTTTCGATGATGATCAGATTGGGCGTTGGTGCCGTTTGATAAAAACTGTTGGCCGCCCGCGCCCCACCCATTTGTACGGTGACATGCGATTTGGCGAGCCGCCGATCAGCAGAGGCGTTGGCGACTGCTTCTGCTGTGTGTTCGTTTTCACAAAAAGCCTGCACGGTGATGCGAGGGATTGAGCGGGCTTTTGCCCGTTGTCCACCAGCTGCTGCACCCTGACCTTCTTCCATATAATCTACGCTGCTCATATTAGCCCCCTACCGCGCTGCTAAGCGTCTTTTTTTGATCTGCGGATTTTTTACGCCCCATATATTGGCCCTTGACGAATTTCTTCCACTGGACATCACGGCGTTCGCCAGAACGTGGGGTCATGTCACGCGGCTCAACCAGATCTTTTGGGTTGGCAATCATCGCAGCAAAATTGGCCTGATTGGCACAAGAAAGCTGCTCGGCTGGCAGGTTATTGCGTTCACTTCCTATATCTCTTGTCAAAGCCCCGCATTTTGGTCCAACAGCCTTGTACCCGAGAAACGCAATAATAATCGGCGCTTCAGGCTCACCTTTTGGTGAATAAGGTCTCAGCCTGACCATCTGCCGGACAATGCCATGGCCCTTCATATGGTCGCGCACATCGTTCAACACATCGACGACCGCCACTTCATTTGGCTGACCAGACGGCGCTGACAGGACCAACCGGCCCTCGCCTTCACGACGATAGCGATTTATGAAACTGCCAAGTTCCATTTTCTTTTCTGCATTCAAGCCGTAGTCGCCACGACGCACCGGGATTTTCATCTCGATCATCTGCTTGGAAACCCGAATGGGGTGATTACCCTTTGGATTGGTCACCAGCATATTGCCGACCTTGACGGCACGATCCGTGCGGGTTTCACAAGCCGCAAGACCCGTTACCAGCACACAGCCAGCAAGCAGTTTCACCAGTGTTGATTTCCGGTTCATAAGAACATTCTGTCCCGCAAGCTGTCGGCTCGACTTTGTCGGCTGTACAATTGACATAATCTAACTCCTTCAAATTCCGAAAATCACTCAACGATGAACCCATAATTGCCATGCTGGCGTCCCCTGGGCAGACGCGGCTTGCGTCCATAGACCCGATTAAGGTGTCCCAGCAAATTGGCCTTGGCATCAGAGGCTTCGGCAAACCCTGCATCAGGCGTGCTTAATTTGCGCGTTGCGACCGGGTTAACAATATAAGGCGTGACAATCACAACCAGTTCTGTTTCCTGTTTGACATAGTCTCTTGAACGAAACAGCGTGCCAAGAACAGGCAGGTTTTTCAGCCCCGGCAAACCATTGACCGCCTGACGGGTTTTTGTCGAAATCATTCCGGCCATCATCATTGATCCACCTGAAGGCAGTTCAAGGGTTGATTCGGCATTTCTCGTCGAGAACGATGGCAAGGTGATACCGCCGATGGAAATAGCGCCTTCCTGAGAGATTTCGCTGACTTCCGATTTGATCTGCAATGAGATACGACCTTCAGACAAAACGATTGGTGTGAAGTTCAGCATGACACCGAATTTTTTCCATTCCACCGAAATCGTATTATTGTTGCTGGCCACCGGAATGGGCACTTCACCGCCGACATGAAACTTGGCTGTTTCTCCCGAAATCGCCGTTACATTGGGTTCCGACAATGTACGGGTCATGCCATTTCGTTCCATGATCTTGAGTATTTTATTGATGGAAAAATTCCTGGTGGCGCTGGCCAGACCGATGCCATTCCCTGGAATGAGGTCCGTTCCCAAAGCCGAGAACGGATTATTGCTCACCATGCTGAACGCCATATTACCAGTATTGAGAGCAGCGCTGAAATTAACACCGAGCTGTTTGACAACTTCCCGGTTCATTTCAACGATCCGCACCTTGAGCATGACCTGCTCTTTGGTATCGACCGTCAGCATATTAACAACAGTGGTCGCCGATTTGTTTCGGACCGACCCCTTGCCACCTGAATTAGCAGTGCGACGCGAGGCGCGAAATTCTGTAAAATAGCTTTTGGCAATAGAGCTGGCCCGTGAGCTCTCAACCGGCGTTTTCACGGATCCCGTCAGCAAAACCGTGTTGCCAATGGCCTCGATATTGACCTTCGAGCCCGGCATGATACGAGCGAAAATGCGCTCAAGATCAAAAAACCTGCCTCCGCCGATTTCGACGTTCAAAGTCAGGATCCTGCTGCCGTCAGCCGCAAAGAAGATGGCATTGGTTTGCCCGAGCTTCTTGGCGATCAGATAGACGCGTGTTGATGTGTGAATAACAGCATCCATGGTTCCAGGATTAGCGATCAAAACGTCGCGCACCTCCGTTGGCAGCTCAAGAACGAGCGCCTTGCCTGGAAAAATCCTGACATTTTTGGTCTTGCCCATATCACCCGACGAAATTTCCAGCACACCATTGGCAGCCATTTCATCGGTTATGGTTTCTGTGGCATGGGCAACTGCCCCGCTTACGGCAATCGACAATATCAGCATGGTTGCGAGCAACCCCACAGTACTGCCAATTGTTTTCCTGATCATCTTCATCAAACTAAAACCTTCATGAATAATAAATACTTAGAAGCCATTCCCCTGTTCTTTTGTGGGGAATACAAAGCTATTTTACTCAATACTAAATGGATTTACTCAACTCGACAGGCCTCACTCAACCCCAAAAGCCTGGGAGGCCACACCGAATTTAAGCATTCTGACGCTGGTCGATCCGACAACCTGTTTCTTATCGCCTGTATAAATTTCTGTGGCATCGGCCAGAGCGCGCAAAGACAGCGAAAGCTGGCCTCTGGCCCGTGCCTGAGTGATGATTTCCACCTGATTGGGGGCAAGCGCCAGAGTCGCCGTTTTACCCTTGGCGGATTTTTGACTTTTCTTCGTCTTGAAAGCCGTGCCAATAGCGAGCACCCGAATATTGCGCAGCAATGTTTCACTGGCAGCAACCTTGCCATTTGGTCCTTTGACCTTGGTGGTCAAAATGACATCAACCCGGTCATTGGGCAAAATCAGGCCGCTAACACCAGCCGCTTTGCTGATTTTGATAGACATCGCCCTTTTGCCTTTTTCCAAAATAGCCGCCATCACGCCGCCCTGATTGGCCTTGACCAGTTTGCTGGCGCGGATCGGGTCCCCCGCTCCAATCGGCTCCCGGGCAACGGATCCGGTAAATTCACCAATGGCTTTGGGCTTGCCCCGCCTGGTGATATATCCTTTGGCACCAGAACCCGGCCAAGGCTGCCACTTCAAATCCTGCGATTTGAGACGCCCCCCCAACACGATATCTGTCTTGGCGACCAAAACATGAATTTTCGAGACTTCCCGGTTCACCACTTTGGTTCGGGGGCTCTTGACCATGCTTTTCATCAACATCATGGCAAGGCCAGCGCACGCCACTGCCATTACCAATACGATCATTCTTCCGCGATTCATGTGACTTTTGTCCTTCGACTCAAACGGTTTCACCTAAAATATGAATTTCAGTGTCGCTCAATAGGGTCAATGGAGTATTAACCGCCGTATCATTTTCGAACTATTTTGAAAAAACCAAAAAAAAAGGCCCCGCAACACTGCGAGGCCCTCATATTAATCCATTGATTTATAGTCTAAATTGAATTCATCCAGATGGTATGCGGATAAATAATCAATCCCGCCGCCGCCAGCGCCACACCATAAGGCACGCCCTCATTGGGGTTATGCAGACGTTCCAGCCAGCTATAGGACATCATTTTGGGAAGCACGGGAATGGTGCGCAGTTTCAAAATGGCCAGGGTCAACACACCCCCAAACAAAGAGGCATAAACCGCATATTCAAACATCTGGGTGGTATATCCAAGCCACAGTCCCGTCGCTGCGAACAGCTTGGCGTCCCCTCCTCCAATCCAGCCCATGGCAAACATGCCCATTGTCACCAGCAGCATGGCAACCGCCATGGCAATATGCAAGCCAAAGTCCTGCCAGGACAGACCGACAAAGGGGGCTAACACAAAGAAGCCGACGACCAAGGCCAGCGTCACCTTGTTGGGAATGGTCATCGTCATGATATCCATGCTTGCCGAGACCAGCATAGCAAGGGGGAATATGGTTATAATGGCCAGTTCAAGCATTGTTTCAAAAGCCTTTTTTTAAAAGTTGCAAGGGCAGCAAGCCCTACAAAATCCAGAACATCCGTTCAATTGGAAAACACCATAACAGAGCGGGGTAAACCCCCCGTAAAGGCTCTGGCAATTAATCGCCCGAACCAATGCCTTGCAGGCGCTCACGCATCAACGACAAGGAGAGATACCAGCGCACCAGATGCCCCGAAAACCACCAGACCATGAGAGCAATGGCGATCCCCAGATAGCCATCCACCGCATAATGCCAGCCCAGATGGACGGAACCCACAAGGATAATGGCCGCAAAAATGGTGCCAGTGATGCCCCAGAAGCGCGACACCCGCCAGCCCAGCAGGGCCAACAAAACCGTCGTTGCATTATGCATACTAGGCATGGCTGAAATACCTGAAACAATGCCCTTATTGCCATTTTGCCAGCTGTCCCACAGCAAAGCCTGCGTGGTCAGGGCTGGCACATTGCCAAGCTCATGGGCCGAACGTAAATAGCTCATCAGATCGGCATAAGGATCAGGCCCCAGCCCCAACATGCCATAATAGGCCGGACCCGCCGAAGAAAAGACCATAGCCAGAACCGATCCCCCCAGCATCCATGTCAGGGTGAAAGAAACAAAATATTGCAGGCGCAACTCAAAATTACGATCAGAAAAAGCCAGAGAAACCAGCACAAACCACAACACCAGAAACCACACATTATAGCAAAAATTAATAAAGGTCGTCACCCACCAGAAGCCCAGTACGGGTTGCAGAATGCGCCACGGGTCCATGCCAAAATGCAAGGCGCGGTCCAGCTCCATGAAAGTCACATCCCACGAAAAGGCCTGCACAAAGGGAATGGCATTCTTGATGCTGCTATAGCATTGCACAAAATAAATCACCGCAATGGTCGTGGGAATGGCCACCAGCAAGCGCGAGGGCTTCAAAAAGAAACCACCGACATCACTGGCCAGATAGCTCAAAGGGTGCTCGGGACGCACCCAGACAATCATATTGAACAGGCGAATAAAAAAAATGCCAATCAGCATGAGCGGCAGGATGAGCGTGGTGATCTTGCCCTGCAAAACCGAAATCGGGTCAAGACTGACCTCGCCACCAATCAAATATTGAACATAATAGACCAGCGCCACATAAAGCCCGACCAGCGCAAACAACAGGCCATGCAATTGAAAACTGACACCCAGCCGAACGCCAAAACGCTGGGCCTTTTCAACCAGAGCACTGTTTTGTATTCCCTGCAACAGAACTGCCTGATTCTGCATAAAGCTTAACTCCTACTCAAAATTCTCATATATACTCAAAACACTCGAAGATCTGACAAGGATTGCGAAAAAC
>JAKIUO010000300.1 GCA_021647535.1 Hyphomicrobiaceae bacterium | reverse complement strand
ACCAACAGATCCATCATGCGCAATAATCGTTTGCGCCAACTCAGAACCAGCAGGATGAGTACGCCGACCAGCAACAAGAGCGTTGGAGCAAGCCAGCCAAGAGGCCCCTGAAAGAAAGTAAAAACGGCTTGATCAGGGGACGGGGCACCAGCTGAATAGATTTTTTCACGCAAATTGAGAGGAATGGTCTGGAGCCCGAAGAGCGCCGGCAGCAAGCCAAGAACCGCATATATCTGAAGTCCGCTTTCAAAGCCCGCAAGAGGTATGGGGGAACGCGTGCTCTGCAGGATAAAGCTGAGGAGCAGTATGAGCAAAAATCCCATTATAAATAGCGATAGCACCCCATGCGGTGCCCAATGCCCCTCGTCTGCATAGCGTATAATGGCAATGATCGTCCAGATGAGAAGGGACAAAAAGGCCAGATGCCAGGAAAGCGTCCAGCGTCCCCATATTGAGAGCGCAAAGGCGGGCACCCAGATCAGCAGAAATGGCCAATGGATAAGGACACCATAGCCAATGGTCTCGGACAAAGACCAGATGAGGCCACCCATAAAAGTGGCAGCAAGAGCCGCGCGCGATTGCAAAAGAGTGGCGGCGACCAGTGCGCCAAGGGTCCACATGAGCACACCATTGGGGGGATGGCTGTCAATATGAAACATTTGAGCGATCAGCGCGATATTGATCCCGAATATCCCCAGTCCCAGTGACCAGGCGACTTCTGCCAAAAGAGGGTGTTGATGGACGTTGAGACGCCAGCCAGCTAGAAGGGCAACCCACAATAAGGCTAGCAGCAGAGTAAGTCGCGACAGGCGGCTCATATCTTGCCAATTTGCAGCAACAAAGCTGAGGGCGGCAAATAATAAGAGGAGGGCTCCCATGAGGCCGACCAGAAAAACCAGTCGCTCTCCCAGTCCACCCGGGCGTTTGTCGTGAAGAATGGCCTGCGCGCCCTGTGCGCTCACCCATCCCTGTTTTTGCCATTTGGTCATGTCGGAAGACAAGGTCCGATAGTGCAGTCGGCTCCAGCCAAGTGTGAGCACCAGACCGGAAATAACCAGAATGGCCAAAATAAATATCAGGAAAATTTCCATTCTATAGTCAAGACCACCTTTCGAGTATGCCAGCTTGTTTTACCGTATATTACTTTTACTTGTCCTTCAAAAGGCAAGATCGCTTGGTTGAGAACGATATTGCATGTTATACTCTTATTCAGCAAGCTGCCCTTGAGCTTTTGCCTGATTGAAAAGCCCCTGATGGATTATTTTCTGGGGGATATGAAGCCATCAAGCATGAAAGAATAGGAACAAAACATGAATGTGTCAACTATTTTAAAACATAAAGGATCCAAGGTTTTGACCCGTGGTCCCGAGGTGCCGTTGAGTGAAATTGTGCGCGTGTTAAACGAGTATAAGATCGGTTCTGTCGTCATTGTCAAAGAGGGAAACAGGGTATGTGGCATTGTCTCGGAACGCGACGTGGTGACGGCCATTGCCAATAATGGCGGCGCGGTTCTGGATGAACCGGTGAGCGCCAGTATGACCAGAGGGGTTTTTACCTGCACCAGAGAAGATACGCTGGAGAAACTGATGGCCGAGATGACTGCACATCGTTTCCGCCATTTGCCCGTCGTCGAAAATGGCGTGCTGGTGGGGCTCGTCTCTATTGGTGATGTCGTCAAACAACGCATCAACGAAGCCGAACTGGAAGCCTCTTCCATGCGTGAATATATCGCCACGGGTTGAAGCATATCCTGCGCGAAAAGCGATCAAGGGTGAGTTCCCTCACTCTATTCTCCCCAAAAAGGGTTTCCAAAGGGCTCGCCCTTTGGTGGGAGCGCCAAAAGAACGCAAAATAGGGCAAAGCCCTCCATTCGTGGCCGCGCAATCATTCTCTATGGCAACAACATGCCTCTGATTGTGAAGTACAATAAGGCGGCCATGAGAGCGGACACAGGTACGGTGATGACCCAGGCAGCGGCGATCTTCAGAAGGATGGAACGTTTGACGAGCTCTTTATGATAGACCTTTTTGAGCTGTCTGCGTTCGCTTTTTTCCAGCAATGGGTCTTTTTTCTTGCGCTTTTTGAGTTGTTCTAGCATTTCGCCTTTTTCGGCGAGGTTGGCGGCTTCAAATTCGTTCAAAAAGGCTTCGACGACCTCGGGGCCATCGTCCTGATGATGTTCCTTGATCTCGTCGATCATGCGCGCATAGTTGGCTTCTAGATATTCAC
>JAKIUO010000095.1 GCA_021647535.1 Hyphomicrobiaceae bacterium | reverse complement strand
GGTTGCAGGCGACAGGTAGACCTTTGCGCCGAGCGCACCACGTCGATGGCCTCCAGACTAGGCTGATCTGGTAAAATCTGACGACTGGCAACACGGTTAAATTCAGCGGCGGCACGACGTGACCCCACTCCCCAGATACCGTCCGCCCTGCCATTCAAACAGCCCACACGTTTGAGTTCGCTCTGCAGATCGCGGGCCAGTTCTTTAAGGTCCGGTCCCGGTTCTACAAGGCTCTTGCCAACAGGTTCATCGCGCAGGGGCGAAAGCATCGCAAACTGTTCCGGCGGAGTTTCTATTTCCGGCTTGGGGGCACTCTTTGCACAATTACCATTGACCCAGCTCTTGGCCAGTCC
This sequence comes from Hyphomicrobiaceae bacterium, assembly GCA_021647535.1. Taxonomy (GTDB): domain Bacteria; phylum Pseudomonadota; class Alphaproteobacteria; order Rhizobiales; family JAKIUO01; genus JAKIUO01. Next base: position 10,897 of record JAKIUO010000095.1, on the reverse strand, counting down.
GGCATAAAATGATTGTGGGTAAGACGTGTAAAAGTGCTTATAGGCCCCACAGGTTCCAACTTTGGCGGTGGCTTCCCAGGCATATTGCTCGCTGGATTTTGTTCCAGCATTATTGGCCCTTGCCCCGGTCCCTGCTCCAGCCCCGACCCTTGCTCCGGCATCTGGCTTGGCGATCGTCTCCCCTGCCCCTTTTGGGCTGAAAACAAAATCAAAAGTCAGTGAAGAGTTTGTCCAGGGCACCTGCTCGGCACCTGTCTCTTTCATAACATCGCGACGCACACGACGCAGCATGGGAGATATATCCAGCCCCGGCGTTTTCACATGCTTCAACATGGCTGTCGTGAAGGGGGAATATTTCCCCGTGCCGTCCTGCGCCACATCCCCTGGAGCCGTAGCATAGGCCACCAGCATACCAGATTGCGCCCGGATGCGCGCCAGTCCGCGCCCAATAATCGAGGAGCGTGTTTTTAGACGGCGGGCCAGACGCCGCGCCAACGGATTATTGCGGCAGGCATCCAGAAAAACCAGCGTGATCTTTGGCCCGTTCTGCATGACATTCAAAATACGATCAAGGCGCACCGCCTGAAACTGCACGTCGATCTCGGTGTTGATATCAGCATCCACCGGCACCAGAAAATTACGCCCCTCAATCTGCAGGCCATGCCCGGAATAATAAAGCAGTCCAACCTCTGCCGAACGTAATTTTCGCTCAAATTCACCAAGCGCTTTGGGCAGGTCGCGATATTTGGCATCAAGCGATGTTATGACATGAAAGCCCAATTCCTGCAGCACTTTGGAAATGGCAACGGCATCATTACGCGGATTGACCAAAGGCGTCGAATGCTCATAGGCCGAGTTACCAATAACCAGCGCCACGCGCTTTGGGGCTACACCGACCGGAGCCGCAGTGGCAAACGCCACCGAAAATAATAAAAAAATCGAAGTAAAATGGCAAAAGCATAAAGTTTTGATGTCCCGACTCCTACAAATTCTCAAGGATAAAAAACACTTTTGATATCTTACAAGAATTCGAGCCACTTGCAACGTACACTGTTGCAACATGACCGGGCGCGCATTCGCTTTCAGCGCAAAATCAGAGCCGGGCGATACCAGGCCACCACACGCCGCGACCCGCAAAGAGCCAGAAGCCGCAACAGGCTGCTATATAGCTCCCCGCAATCCTCAAAAAACGCCCTGCAAAACCATCTAAAACGACTGGATCCAAAGGGAAAGACCTTTGCCCTAGTCTATGACCCCCAACCCGGCAAAACAACCATTTATCTGATCGGCACAGACAGTCTTATGATCGCTAATCGCAACCTTGATAACCTTCCAGAGGATGCAAAAAATATTGGCGCATCCGCCTTCAGGAGCGCCCTCAATATCAACCAGCGCTCATTGTCGCGCCGCCCCAGACCCCGCCGGGGTTTTGTGCCTGATATACCAGCAGAGCCGAAAAAGCATCCCATACAGAATTTAAACCGCCTGCGTCAGGTCCTCATTCCTGATGAGCTGATGAAAAAGATAGAAGCCGCCGCGACAACCCTGCTGATCCTGCCCGCTGGGGATTTAAGCACCGTCCCCTTTGCCGCCCTGCCCTCTACACAAAAAGGCAAAGACCTGCTGGATTTTGCAACCCCTATTATCCTGCCCAGCATCAACGCACTCTATTTTCAAAAACAACTGCTGCGCTCCTTCAAAAAAGCGCTGATTGTCGGCGACCCTGATTTGTCGCGGGACAAAAACTTTATCTTCGCGCCTCTTCCCGGCGCACGAGACGAAGCCCGATATGTCGCCAGATTATTGGGGAGCAAAGCCCTTGTTGGTCGACGCGCCACTCACAAAACCATTCTAAAAAAGCTTGGCAAGTCCCATCAGCTGATCTATCTGGCAACCCACGGTATCTCGGATGCCAAAAATCCTATGGATGCAAGCTTTCTGGCCCTGCGCGGTCGCCACTTAAGGGCCGCTGAAATCAAAAAACTAAGATACACCTCATATCATCCGCTGGTTGTCATGAGCGCCTGCCAGACCGGCCTTGGCAAAACCTTCGATGCGGGCATCTTTGGACTGGCACGTGCCTGGATTGCCGCAGGAGCTGCACAGGTTCTGGCCAGCCAGTGGAATGTCGATGATCAGGCCACCGCTTTTCTGATGAAACAGTTTATGAAAAAACTGAAGCAAAACAAAAATACAGCGCGCGCCTTTCGCCATGCCATGCTGGCAACAAGGAACAAATATCCCGATCCGGCAAAATGGAGCAGCTTTAACCTGTTCGGCTATCCGCAGGTTCAGCGGTAGAAAAAATGACCTCGCCGAACCGAGCCGGTTTGGCAGTCGGGCCTGCTACGCGCACAGCGCCAAGGGATGATGCTTTATATTTGTGCTATCGCTCCGCTGTTTGAGCACCTTGGAACCCTGTGTGTGGATTTTTGGTGAAAGGAATTTTTAATTTCTTTCCGTTTTGTATGCAAAGCGCTTTCATGCCTTAGGTTGCCCAGAGGAACAAGGCTTGAAATCTGGTTTCAGGATGAAGCGCGGGTCGGACAAAAAAACAGCATCACACGCCATTGTCGTCATGGACAGGGCTGGCTGGTATACAACGCAAGAATTGTAGGGTCCCGACACCCTCTCGATGCAGCTTGTAAAGCATGGAACAAACTTTGTGAAATGCCAGGGAAAATAGAGTTCCAGAGTTTTTCAAAGTCATTCTTTTCAACAAACCCATCAGAATTAAAATACCCCTCCCAATCCCCCTCACAAATCGGGGTGCAGGGGCTCGCCCCTGCCGCTGTGCGCGCAGCACGCCTGCCCGGCGAGGGCAAATTTGCGCAGCAAATTACTTTCTGGCTGTTATTGGGGATCGCGAAACCGGTTGGTGATCGGATAGCGCCGGTCGCGGCCAAAATTGCGGCTGGTGATTTTTATGCCTGGTGCGGCCTGACGTCTTTTATATTCGGCGATGTAAAGCAGGTGCTCTATGCGTCTGACCGTCTCCTCATCATGACCGTTTTTGATGATGTCTGCCACCGCCATTTCCTTTTCAATAAGGCTTTCCAGAATATCGTCGAGCACGTCGTAGGGCGGCAGGCTGTCATCGTCGCGCTGGTCTTCGCGCAGTTCGGCGGAGGGCGGTTTGCTGATAATGTTCGTTGGAATGACCACGCCATCCGGGCCGAGCGCGCCAGCGGGTTTGTGTTCATTGCGCCAGCGGCAGAGTTCGAAGACCTGTTGTTTATATATATCCTTGATGGGGTTGAAGCCGCCGTTCATGTCGCCATAAATAGTGGCGTAGCCCACTGACATTTCGGACTTGTTGCCGGTGGTGACGAGCATGAGATTGAATTTGTTGGAAATTGCCATGAGCATCACGCCTCTGGTGCGCGATTGCAGATTTTCTTCCGTGACGTCCTCTTTATGGTCTTTGAAAAGCGGGGCGAGTTCCTCAAGGAAGCCGGTGACCGGTTTTTCGATGGGCAAGCTGTCGTAGGGAACGCCAAGGGCCTGCGCACATTCCCTGGCATCGGTGAGGCTTTCTTTTGAGGTGTAGTGGTAAGGCAGCATGACGCAATACACCCGTGACGGGCCAAGGGCATCAACGGCGAGTGCGGCGCAAATGGCGCTATCGACACCGCCGGACAGGCCCAGCACGACGCCCGGAAAACCGTTTTTTTGCACATAGTCGCGCAGTCCGAGCACAAGAGCACTGTAAACGCTCTCGTCGGCGTCGGGCCAGCTGGCAATTTCCGCTTTTTCGCAGGCCCAGCCCGTGGAGGATTTGCGCCAGCTGGTTGTGCTGATATGGGGCTCAAAGCAGGGGCTTTGCAGAGGCAGGCTCAAATCGGTGTTTTGCACGAAACTGGCGCCATCAAACACCAGCTCGTCCTGGCCACCGATCTGATTGACATAGAGCAAAGGCAGGCCGGTCTGCTTGATGCGTTGTTCAACAATATTGGCGCGAGCCTGTCTTTTATGGGTGCTAAAGGGCGACCCGTTGGGCACAATAAGGATCTGCGCGCCGCGATCAGCCAGATGCTGGCAAATATCGCCATTGCTCCAGATATCTTCGCAAATGGGAACGCCAAGTTTGAGGCCTTTGATCTTGATCGGCTCGGGCAGAGGACCGGGCGCAAATACGCGCTTTTCGTCGAACACCGAATAGTTCGGCAGGTCGTGCTTGAAAATCAGCTGGGCGATTTCGCCAGCTTCAAGCAGCGCAACCGCATTATAGAGTTTATCATGCTCGCGCCATGGGGTGCCGATCAGCAGAGCCGTTTTGCTGTCTTTGGTGAGCTTGGCCAGTTCGCGAACAGCCTGCATTGCGGCGTTTTGCAGCGCGGGCTTCAGGACAAGGTCTTCTGGCGGGTAACCGATGATAAACAGCTCGGGAAAGGTGATGAGGTCGCTATCCGCCTGTTGTGCCTCTATATAAGCGGCCTTGGCCAGCTTGCTATTGCCGCTGATATCGCCGACAACGGGGTTGAGTTGGGCGAGGGTGAGGCGTAGATTTTCTGGTTGCTTTTTGCTCATAATCGACTGTTTACGACCTGTGGTCATCTGCTGCAAGGGGCTCTTGTGGCAAGGCTTGCCGGTTTTGCTTGAATTCGTGTCCTAAAAACACTATAAGTCCTCTTCCCGAACAGTCCGGCGGGGCATGCCGTGGCCGTTCATAAAGCGCAATTCAGGGGATTTTGGTGGTGTTTCAGGGCTTTTTTAAGTGCTGAGAATCGTGCCAGAAGCTCACAAATCCGATTGGAGAATCCGCAAATGCCCAAGATGAAAACAAAAAGTGGCGTCAAAAAACGCTTTAAACTGACCTCAAAGGGTAAAGTTCGTGGCGGCCAGGCTGGCAAACAGCACGGCATGATCAAACGGAGCAAGAAATTCATTCGCAATGCACGTGGCACAACGCTGCTGGCTGATTGCGATGCTCGGATCATCAAAAAATTCATGCCTTACGGCTAGAGAATTAAAGATCAATTTCAACTGGTTATATAGATTTCTGCATTCGGAATGTCGAAAAAATCTGGCGAGAAACCGTTGTGCTTTCAACGCGGTTCACCAGTCAGCAGCAGGAATGGCCAATAGCCGCCGACACTATTTGAGGAGACAGTCATGTCACGTGTAAAAAGAGGCGTCACCACCCACGCCCGTCATCGCAAGGTTATCAAAAAAGCCAAAGGCTATTATGGTGCCCGTAAAAATACGTTTCGTATTGCCAATCAGGCCGTAGAAAAAGCTGGCCAATATGCCTATCGCGACCGTAAAACCAGAAAACGCAATTTCCGCTCTTTGTGGATCCAGCGCATTAATGCTGCCGTTCGTGAAGCCACCGACCAGAAAATGAGCTATGGCCGCTTTATCAACGGTCTCAATCTTGCGGGTATCGAAGTCGATCGCAAGGTGCTGGCTGATATTGCCGTGCATGATGCCGAGGGCTTCAAAGCTTTGGCGCAAACGGCAATGGGCGCTCTTGAAGACGCCAAACAGTCTTTGAAATAGATCTTTAGTTTCCCCCTCTCCCAGCCTCTCCCCGAGGGGAGAGGGGTGGTCTTTTATTTGTGATCCCATTTTTTAGAAGTTGACCTGCGTGTTTGTTGCGCCGATTTATGTTCTATTTAGAAGGGGCGCGCATATAGTCAAGGCATCAGCCTGACCCCCTCTCCCCTTGGGGAGAGGGCTGGGGAGAGGGGGAAATCATGTCACAAATCGAACAACTTGAAACGGAAATTCTTGCGGCAATCGGCAAGGTTGATGATCTTGCCGCGCTGGAGCAGATCCGTGTTTTGGCGTTGGGTAAAAAAGGCAGTGTTTCGGCCTTGATGAAGGGGCTGGGGCAATTGCCACCAGATGAACGCAAGAGCTTTGGCCAGCAAGTCAATGGCGTCAAGCAGGCGCTGAACAAGGCACTGGGCGACAAGAAAACCGCGCTTGCCGACAAGGCGCTGGCGCAACGTCTGGCCACAGAAACCGCCGATATCTCGCTGCCGGTCCGCATCGGCCCGCTGGCGCAAGGGCGTATTCATCCCATTTCGCAGTGTATGGACGAGATCAATGAGATTTTCGCCGATATGGGTTTCGCGATTGCCGAAGGCCCCGACATCGAAGATGATTTCCACAATTTCACGGCGCTCAATATTCCCGCTGACCATCCGGCCCGCCAAGAGCAGGACACTTTCTATTTCCCCAAACGCGCCGATGGTTCACGCCTTGTTTTGCGCACCCATACAAGCCCCGTGCAGATCCGCACCATGCAAGCGCAAAAGCCGCCGATCCGCATTATTGCGCCGGGCCGCGTCTATCGCTGCGACAGCGACCAGACTCACACGCCGATGTTCCATCAGGTCGAGGGACTGGTGATCGACAGCGAAACCCATATGGGTCATCTGAAATGGGTGTTGGAAGAATTTCTGAAAGCCTTTTTTGAGGTGGACGAAGTGCAGATGCGCTTCCGCGCCAATCATTTCCCCTTCACCGAGCCCTCAATGGAAGTCGATATCCGCTATGAGCGCTCGGGCAATGAAGTGCGCATTGGCACCGGCGACCAATGGATGGAAATTCTGGGCTGTGGCATGGTCCATCCCAATGTGTTGAAAGCCGTTGGCTATGATCCTGAACAATTGCAGGGCTTTGCCTTTGGCGTTGGCATTGACCGCTTGTCCATGCTTAAATATGGAATGCCGGATCTACGCGATTTCTTCGCTGCCGATCTCAAATGGCTGCGCCACTATGGCTTCGGGGTGCTCGATGTACCAACGCTGGCCGGGGGTCTTGGGGCCTAAGATCGGGCAAAACAGGAGAAAGCTTTTATGAATACACAGCTGCGCATTTTGATTGCGGTTCTTTTGGCTGGCATTGTTGGCACGGTGGTCAATGCTTTTGCCGCCTCGATCATTGTCGGGCCTGCCAAGCTCGACTTTCTGTATGTGAGCAATCGTTATCTCATCGCCATTGGCGTGACTGTTTTATTACCGCTGCTCAACCTGTTTTTATCGGGTCATGTCTGGCGGCTGGTGTCGCTAGCGGCTTTGATATTGGTGCCATCCCTCATTGCCAAGCAGGTGCTTGGGGTTGGTGCGCCATGGACGATGGTTTTGATGTTGAATGGATTTTATGCTCTGGCGGCTCTGGTGACCTATCAGATCCTCAGTGGCAAAAGGAGACTGATATGAAAATTTTGTGGACTGCACTGATCGCCTCATGGCTGGTTATTGGCGGGCTGGTCTATCTGTTCTTTATCAAAGGCTCTGTTGTTGAGGCCTCTGACGGGCGCACGGCGATTGTCCTTACCGAAGGTGAGCGCGATTTTGTTCTTGCCGAAATGCGCGGCTTTCTGGTCGCTGTGCATCAGGTCATCGAAGGTCTTGATGAAAAAGACATGAAAAAGGTGGCGGTAGGCGCAACCGCAGCGGGCAAGGCGGCAACGGCCAATATGCCGGGTTCGTTGCCACGCAAACTGCCTTTGGGGTTCAAGCGGATGGGACATCCGACCCATGCCGCCTTTGATGATCTGGCACTGGAAGCCAGCGATATTGGCGATCCCAAGGTCGTGCTCAACAAGCTCTCCAGCTTGATGAATAATTGCATCGCCTGCCATAACACCTACCGTTTGCAGGTGGAGCGCAAATAGGCCTGCAATTGTTTGTCTGTTAGCACAGCAACAAGATGGGGTGCAGGGGCTCGCCTCTGCCGCCATCCGCGTAGGATGCCCCCGGCGAGGGCAAGCGATGTTGATCGCTTCGAGAAAAAAAGACCGATTTTTGGGACTGAAAAAATGAAATTCACATTGAGCTGGTTGAAGGAACATCTGGAGACTGATGCGTCGCTGCAAGAGATTTGTGATGCCCTGACCATAACGGGTCTTGAGGTCGAAGAGATCGAAGATCCGGCGGAAAAATTCGCCGCCTATGTGGTCGGTGAAGTGCTGGAAGCCGCGCCTCATCCTGATGCCGACAAGCTGCAGGTCCTCAAAGTCGATAGCGGCTCGGGCATTGTGCAGGTGGTGTGCGGTGCACCCAATGCTCGTAAGGGGCTAAAGGGAGCGTTTGCGCCTGTTGGCACCTATGTCACCGGCATTGATCTGACGCTTAAAAAGGCCAAAATCAGAGGCGTTGAAAGCTTTGGCATGATGTGTTCCGAGCGCGAGCTGGAATTGTCCGAGGAGCATGACGGCATTATCGACCTGGATACCGATGCGGCCCCCGGCACACCTTATGCGCAGGTCGTTGGGCTCGATGATCCGGTTATCGAAATCGCCATTACGCCGAACCGGCCCGATGCGCTCGGCGTGCGCGGTATTGCCCGCGATCTGGTGGCCGCAGGGCTTGGCACATTGAAAAAAGACACGCTGGCAGAAATTGGCGGCAAGGGGGCTTGTCCTGTTAAAATCAAGATCGACAACCCCGAGCTGTGTCCAGCTTTTGCCGGTCGTTTGATCACCGGTGTCAAAAATGGTCCCTCTCCTGACTGGCTGCAACAAAGGCTCAAATCGATTGGCCTGCGGCCCATCAATGCGCTGGTCGATATGACCAACTATATCAGCTTTGATCGTGGTCGCCCGCTGCATGTTTATGATGCCGACAGGCTACAAGGTTCGATCAAGGCGCGTGCCGGCAAGAGCGGCGAAAGTTTTGTGGCGCTGGATGGCGAAACCTATAAAGTCGATGAGCAGATGTGCGTCATTGCAGACGACAAGGCTGTGCTCGGGCTTGGCGGCATTATGGGCGGCGAAGACACGGGCTGTACGCAAGCGACGACCAATGTGTTCATCGAAAGCGCCTGGTTTGATCCGATCAATACGGCAAGGACCGGTCGGCGGCTCAACCTGATGTCGGACGCGCGCTATCGTTTTGAGCGCGGCGTTGATCCTTCCTCCGTTGAACCCGGCCTGCATCTGGCCACGCAAATGGTGCTCGATCTGTGTGGCGGTGAAGCCAGCAAGGTGGAAATGGCCGGGGAACCGCCCTTGCGCAATCTTGTTATTGAGCTGGACGCGGCCAAACAGTTCAAGCGCCTCACCGGGGCCACTCTTGGCGATGATGAAATCGGCAAAATTCTTCAGGGTCTTGGTTTTGGCGTTGAGAGCAACGGCAAGGGCATGACAGTAAGCGTGCCGGAATGGCGGCCTGATGTGCATGGCGAGGCCGATCTTGTTGAGGAAGTCGTGCGCATTTACGGCGTCGATAATATCAAGCCCGAACCGCTGAAGCGTTTGTCTGGAGTGGCAAAACCGGTACTGACCATAGGCCAGAAACGCGTGCAGCGGTCGCGGCGTGTGTTGTCTGGACGCGGCATGGTGGAAGCCGTCACCTGGTCGTTTTTGCCAGAGAGTGAAGCGCAACTGTTTGGCGGTGGCACCGCAGAACTGCGGCTCGACAACCCCATTTCAACCGATATGTCGCATATGCGTCCGGGGCTCATGCCGGGGCTCATCACTGCCGCCAAACGCAACCGCGCCCATAATATGAATGATGCCGCCTTGTTTGAGGTCGGCCAGTCCTATGGCGGCACGGCACCAGAAGATCAATATATCAGCGCCGCCGGTATCCGCTTTGGCCAGAACGAAATGAGCGGGTCAGGACGCCACTGGTCAGGTAATGCCGCACCGGTTGATCTGTTTGAGGTCAAGGCCGATTGCATGGCGCTTTTGTGCCAGCTTGGTGTCGATGTTGGACGTGTGCAGGTGGTCCGTGAGGCACCCGACTGGTATCATCCCGGACGCTCGGGCGTGATCCGTCTTGGTCCAAAAATCACCCTGGCTTACTTTGGCGAGCTGCACCCCGGCATGAGGACCAAAATGGATCTGTCTGGCGCAGCAGCCGGTTTCGAGCTGTTCATCGACAATCTGCCCCAGCCCAAACGCAAAGCCATAAGCCACACCCGCCCTGCCATGACCGTCAGCGATCTGCATCCGGTGAAACGCGATTTCGCCTTTCTCGTTGCTGCAGATGTCGCGGCCGGAGATGTGGTCCGCGCTGCGCTATCGGCTGATAAAAAACTCATTGAGGCGGTCAATCTGTTCGATCTCTACGAAGGCGATAAAATGGCGGAAGGCAAAAAGAGCCTGGCCATAGAAGTCACCCTGCAACCGCGCAATGAAACCCTTACCGACAAACAGATTGAGGCGGTTGGGGCAAAAGTTGTGGCGGCTGTGAGCAAAACAACAGGCGGCGAGATACGGGGCTAGAGTGAAAAGGAATGACCTCGCCGGTCAGGCAGCTTTTCAGCTGGAACCAAGGGGTGACCCCTTGAAACCCAATTGTGGAAGGGGGGAGTATAGCTGTGTTTGATTGGCATAGTGGGGAAATAACGCGGCAAACACCGGTGACGTCAGGCTATAGAAACACACAAAATGTGCGACGTTTTTTGAAGTTGCAATGTGGCAATGATTTCAAGTTTGATCGCGAATTCATGCGCTGGATCAAAAACTCTCAACCCAAAACAATGGGAGAAGTCGCCGATGAGTCGCTCAACCGCAATAACTGACTGAGCTACGGTTCCATCCCATGTGATTATATCCCTGTCTAATGCCAACCGCCCTAGAGTATGACGCGTGTTGCCCATGATCTCTCAGTTATCTGTCGGATTTTTCCAGGCATGTCGCACAGATTGTTCCGTGCTTTATACCAATCGCCCTTTAGGCTGACCCATGAGATTGGCGATTCCCAAAGTGGGATCATTGTGATTCACTGTTTCCAGCAGACAAACTGTTTGGAAGGAGTTTTGCGATGCCTGCGGCTATTTCAATGCGATCTGATTATAGCAAGAGTGATACCAACCGCCTGAAAGGCTGACTCATGATATTGAGGTTTCCTGATTGAATATGATGTGATTCACTCCCCCCGAGAGCTCATTTTATTTTGGGGAGGCGAGAGGATGACCGCAGCAATCACACTCC
>JAKIUO010000094.1 GCA_021647535.1 Hyphomicrobiaceae bacterium | reverse complement strand
CAGCGCCTTTGCGCGTTTGCAAGAAGAGGGCACAACGCTTTTATGCGATGTCGGCAAACCACCCCCCAATTATGCAGTCAAAGATACACATGCCGGATGCCTGTCCTTTGAAATGAGCATTCGGCATTTCGCGGTTATTGTGAATAGCGGGGCGTTTCAGGGTGAAGATGAAAACTGGCGGCGCTATGCACGCTCAACCATTGCCCATTCAACCTTGAGTATTGATGATCACTCCTCTGGCGATTTTGACTATAAGGGCGATCTGTCCGGCCCCCATAATGTTGAGGTCGAGCGGGCTGATCTGTCAGAATTCGATGCTTGTCATCATGGCTATGAAAAACATTTTGGCCTGATACACAGGCGGCGTCTGGTGCTGTCTCACAAGGGCTTGCGTCTGTCAGGCGTTGATCGTCTGAGCGGAGTGGGCAGGGGGAGCGATAGCGCCTTTTGCATTCGCTTTCATCTGCATCCGCTCATTGATCTGATGCGCACTGATGAAGACAATCTGCACTTGATCCTGCCAGATGGAGAAATCTGGCGCTTTACTGCCAAAGGCGCGCAGATAGATACGGCTGATAGCGTCTATCTGGCCTATCGCGGCGGGCCAAAAGCGGCCCATCAGATCACGCTATCTGGTACGGCACGTGCTGGTTCCAACATCGCCTGGATGTTTGAGCAACATTGCCCGCGTCCCGGTTAATAAGGGGGAGGAGGGCCGGTTTAACCGTTGTCGCGCAGGGGCAAGAGTGCAGGCCCTGTTCGCGAAGCGCATTTTACTGGCGCAGGCCCCTGGTTTCATGCTACCCGCCAGCCAGTCAAAATTTTCATACAGATTAGAGGTTCTTCATGAGCAGCCCCAAGATTAAACGCGCCCTTCTTTCCGTATCCGACAAGTCGGGTCTGGCGGCGTTTGCCAAAAAACTTGATGCACTGGGGGTCGAGCTGATTTCGACGGGTGGTACGGCCAAATTGCTCAAGGATGAAGGCATTGCGGTGAAGGATGTTTCTGATGTCACCGGCTTTCCTGAAATGATGGATGGCCGCTTGAAGACGCTGCATCCGGTTGTGCATGGTGGCTTGCTGGCGGTGCGTGGCAATGCCGAGCATGAAGCTTCACAAAAAGAACATGGCATTGGCGATATTGATCTGCTTGTGGTCAATCTCTATCCGTTTGAAGAGACCGTGGCCAAAGGCGCGGATTTTGACACCTGTGTTGAAAATATCGACATTGGCGGTCCGGCAATGATCCGCGCGGCAGCCAAGAACCATCGTTCGGTGGCTGTGATTGTTGAGCCGTCCGACTATGAAAAACTGCTTGGCGATATGGGCCAGCACGATGGGGCGACCTGCGCCAAATTTCGGCGTAAGCTGGCGCAAAAAGCTTATGCCAGAACCGCCGAATATGACGGGGCTATTTCCAACTGGATGGGGGCCATTGTCGAGAACAAGGACGGCAAGGCCGAGGGCTTCCCGCGTACCTTTTCCGTGCAATATGAAAAAACCCAGACCATGCGTTATGGCGAAAACCCCCATCAGGGTGCGGCCTTCTATGTAGGCGGCGGCACGGAAAGCTCTGTCTCAACGGCCAAACAGCTACAAGGCAAGGCGCTTTCTTACAATAATATAGGTGACACTGACGCGGCGCTTGAATGTGTCAAACAGTTCAATGACGGTCCGACTTGCGTCATCGGCAAGCACGCCAACCCGTGCGGCGTGGCGGTCGGCGATGATTTGCTTTCAGCCTATGAACGCGCTTTTTCCACTGATCCAGAATCAGCCTTTGGCGGTATCATCGCCTTTAACGAAGAGCTTGATGAAAAAACTGCCGCCGAAATCGTCGAGCGCCAGTTCGTCGAAGTCATCATTGCACCAAAAGTCTCGCAAGGGGCCATCGATGCGGTCGCCAAGAAGAAAAATGTCCGTCTGCTGGAATGTGGCCAATGGTCAACAGAACCCGCTGATCGTCTGGAATTCAAAAAGGTCAATGGTGGCCTGCTGGTGCAAGACGCCGATCTGGCGCTCTATGACAAGCTCGAAGTGGTCACCGACAAAAAACCAACCGATGAGCAGATGCAAGACCTGTTGTTCTCATGGAAGGTCTGCAAATTCGTCAAATCCAACGCCATCATCTATTGCAAGGATGGCATGACCATTGGTGTCGGTGCCGGGCAAATGTCTCGTGTCAACTCCGCCCGCATCGCTGCCATCAAAGCCGAACACGCCAAGCTCGACATCAAGGGCTCAGTCGTCGCTTCAGATGCTTTCTTCCCCTTCGCCGATGGCCTTATGGCCGTGGCCAACGCGGGCGCTTGCGCCGTCATCCAGCCCGGCGGCTCCATGCGCGACAAGGAAGTCATCAAAGCCGCCAATGAAGCGGGCATCGCTATGGTGTTCACCGGTATGCGCCATTTCCGGCATTAAGTCAGGAATGTCCTGCGCGGACAGCGCCGCTGCGCGCGGGGCGATTAAGGGACGCGTCCCTTAATAATCCCAATTTAAGTAGTGGGGTTGCAAGGGGCTCGCCCTTTGCTGCCAGCTGCACAAGCTGCCGCGCGGCGAGCGCATTTCTTTCTTGCCAAGGAGCCAGCCTATGGCTGTCAGTGAGGGGCTTTTACCCTTCTTCTGGAGAACATATTGCGCCGCTTTGGCAAATGGGTATAGGATGAAGACAAGTCGATGGTCGTCATCGGCACATTTATAGTAACTTTATGGCGATTGATGAGAGCAATCAGGCAGCAAACAGAACTCTATCTCACTTGTGAGATCGACACTCCTTTTGGTGAGAAACGGAGTGCGAAAGGCTGCAATGATCCGTTCCATCGCCATATCAGGAGTCAAATAGAGCAAAATGCACTCGTCAACGGAATCCATGGGTTTAGATCTTGTGAACAAGGGAGAAGCCATGACTAATGCATCCCGATCCAGTATAGCTCGTGACGGTGGACCTTCAGATACACTGCTCGACACCATCATCGAATGTCTTGATGATGCCAAGGGCGAAAATATCGTCACCATTGACCTGGATGGCAAAACGACCATTGCAGACGCCATGGTGGTGGCTTCCGGGCGCTCAAAGCGCCATGTCAGCGCCATCGCCTCCCGGTTGATCAAGCTGCTCAAGGAAAAAGGCCACAAGAGTCTCAAAATCGAGGGACAGAGTGTTGGCGAATGGGTTTTGCTGGATGTGGGAGATGTCATTGTGCATATTTTTCAGCCCGAAATCCGCGAATTTTATAATCTTGAAAAAATGTGGTCGGCGGAACGCCCCGATGTCCAACCGGTACAGGTCTAGGGATTGTTGCTGATTGATCGTGCGTAGCTCTTGTGCGGTTGCTTTGAGGGCCTCCTTTTTGGGGGCGAAACCTTATGGACATCACCATTCTGGCGGTTGGGCGTCTAAAAGGCCCGGAACAGGAATTGTGCGAACGTTATGTATCGCGCGTCAAAGCCATGGGGCGGTCGCTGGGTATTGGTGATTGCCGGTTAGTGGTTCTGAATGAAGGGCGCGGCGGTTCGCTCAAAGCCAGACAGAGTGCAGAAGCGCTGGCCCTTTTGCAAAAAGCGCCAGACAAGTCTGTGCTGGTGGCGCTTGATGAGCATGGTAAAGATATGACATCACAATCTTTTTCCAAGCGGATCACCAGATTTCGCGATGAGAGTGTTGGGCAGCTGGTTTTTGTACTGGGTGGTCCCGATGGTCATGGGCCGGAGCTGTTGCAGCGTGCCGCTCTTAAATTGTCATTGTCGCCTATGACCATGCCGCATGGTCTGGCACGGGCGGTCTGTTGCGAACAGATCTATCGGGCATTGACCATCCTTGCGAACCATCCCTATCATCGAGAATAGGTCAAATTGCATAATTATAGCCCGTGGCTATGGCGATTTGGCTGCTGAGCGGTGTGCTTCGTTGAACTGACAACGGTTTCTCTCTAACTTTTTTATGCTTTTCAAGTGTTTTGAGTATATCGTAGAAAAAAATGTGGTTTTGCCTTTCGTCGAACATTATTTCGACGCCAATAAGTCGTTGATGTCTTGTAAACAGGGGCAGACTTCATCATGATCATTTCATTATTAGCACTATTTGACCATTAACCCCCTTTAACCATTTGCAATGGGAAACGCCGAGTGAAAAAGGAACAAATCAGAGCGCGCGGCCTGTTGGTCTGCACTTCTGCCCTTTTTCTAGCGGCTGTTCTTGTCAACGGGCCTTTCTTGTTGGAAGCGGGAACCGCGCGTGCGGCCAACGATCTTGAAACCAAGGCGCAGCAGGCTAAAAAGCGTTTGCGTCGTTACCAGCAACAGCTGAAGAGGACGCAGGCCCGGCAAAGAGGCGTCGAACATAATGTCAATATTCTGGGGGAGGAGCGTTCGCGCCTCAACAAATTGCTGATCAAAACGGCACAGCGTATTCAGGATGGCGAGGGTATGATGTCGCAAATTGAATTGCGGCTGGGCGAACTGTCCGCCCAGGAAGATCTGCTCCGGGGGTCGCTGGCTGTGCGCCATGGCAAAATCGCCACGCTGCTGGCGTCGATGCAAAGAATTGGCCGCCAACCACCTCCCGTGATCATCACCCAGCGCGAAGATGCTCTGAAAATGGTGCGCAGCGCCATGTTACTGCGCTCGCTCTATCCGCAAATCAAAAATCAGGCTGATGAGCTGGCTGGGAAACTGACATCGCTCATCCAGGTCTCGGCAAATATTCGCTCCGAACGCAACCGGCTGAAAAAACAAAATAACATGCTGAGCGCCAATCGATTGAGTGTCAGACGGTTGATGGCTGAGAAAAAATCACGACTGGCGGCCCGTAAAAGTCAGCTGGCCAGTCTGCGTAATGTTGCAAGATTGCACACCAGAAGCGTGTCCTCGCTTTCCGATCTTATCAGTAAATTGAATAAAGAAATTGTCAAAAAGAGCCAGCTCGGGCAATATGAAAGAAAACTGGCTGCAGGTAAGGCAGGGGACAAGGGCAAAAAGCTGGCTTTTGTCAATTCGGGCCGTATAGAACCGGCGGTGCCTTTTCCCAAGACCAAAGGCGTGCTGCCTTTGCCGGTTATTGGGGAAAAAGTACGCAGATATGGTGACAAGGACAAATTTGGAGCACGATCCAAAGGTATAGTGATCCAGACAAGAGGTCAGGCGCAGGTTACAGCGCCGGCGGATGGCTGGGTGGTTTATGCCGGTCATTTTCGTAGTTATGGTAATCTCTTGATCATTAATGCTGGTGGGGGCTATCATATACTTCTGGCCGGGATGGAAGAGATAAATGTGTCGCTTGGGCAGTTTTTGCTGGCTGGCGAACCGATTGCGGCGATGGCAGCTGTAAAAAAAGAGATTGCGCAAAAAAGAGGGTTGAGCCGACAGGCTTCCCTCAAAAAGTCCGTGCTTTCGAGACTTACGAGTATTGGGCAGCGTGAAAAAGCTGGTAAAAACGGGCCGTCGCTTTATATTGAATTTCGTAGAAAGGGTCGGCCAATCAATCCCGATCCCTGGTGGAGCACCAGAAGCAGAAAAATGGCCAAAGGAAAGGTATAATTATTATGCGGAAAACCGAGTTTGCATTTTGGGCGTTCATGGCGATGGCCTTGTTGGCTGCCGGGACAGCGGTGCTCAATCTCATGCGCAGTCACTCGGCAAATGCCGCAAATGCCGAGATTTATCAGCAGCTCAACCTGTTTGGCCAGGTTTTGGAGCGCGTGCGTGCCGATTATGTTGAGAAACCGGACGATAAAAAACTTATCGAAACGGCGATCAATGGCATGTTGACTTCTCTTGATCCTCATTCTTCCTATCTCAACGCCAAGCATTTTCAGGATATGCAGGTGCAAACCCGTGGCGAATTTGGCGGGCTTGGTATTGAGGTGACGATGGAAAACGGCATTGTTAAGGTTGTTTCTCCTATAGAAGACACACCAGCTGCGCGGGCTGGCGTTCTGTCTGGCGACCTCATCACCCATCTCGATGGCGAGGGCATCACCGGTTTGTCACTGGGGCAGGCCGTTGACAAGATGCGCGGTCCCATCAATACACCTTTGACCCTGACGATTGTGCGCAAGAGCAAGAAAGAGCCGTTTGATCTTAAAGTTGTGCGTGACAGAATCCGCATTAATCCGGTCAAACACCATGTTGAAGGGGATATTGGCTATGTGCGGATCACCACCTTTAACGAACAGACGACGGATATGCTGAAAAAAGCCCTGCGCAAAATGACCAAGGAAATTGGCGCTGACAAGATAAAGGGCTATGTTGTTGATCTGCGCAATAATCCCGGTGGTTTGCTTGATCAGGCGATTGATGTATCAGACGCTTTCCTTGAAAAAGGTGCGATTGTTTCGACGCGCGGACGCAATGTAGAAGAAACCCAGCGGGCCAATGCGCGCCCTGGTGATGAAGCCAATGGCAAGAAAATTGTTGTGCTCATCAATGGTGGATCAGCTTCGGCTTCCGAAATCGTCGCAGGGGCGTTGCAAGATCACAAACGGGCCACTATTATCGGCACGCGTTCATTTGGCAAGGGCTCCGTGCAAACCATTGTGCCGCTTGGCGCAAATGGGGCCATCCGTTTGACAACGGCTCGTTATTATACACCGTCAAACCGTTCCATTCAGGCCAAGGGCATCAAGCCTGATTATCGGGTCCTGCTTAATGTTCCTGAAGAACTGAAAGGCCGAAAACTGAAAACACGCGGTGAAGCTTCGTTGCGTGGCCATCTGAAAAACAGTGGCATTGATAAGGAAGAAAGCGGCAGTCAGGCGCTTCCCGTGCCAAAAGATCCCAAGAAGGACAATCAGTTGCAATATGCGCTGGACTTTCTGCATGGCATCAAGGTCAGTGAGAGCAAGAAAACACCAGTTGCTGACGTGAAGAAAAAGACAGTACCAAACTAGGGTTTTGGGGGCTTTTATAGTCCCCGCCTTATGGGATAATTTTTAAGTTGTGAAACAGGCGTGCGTGAAAATGTACGCCTGTTTTTTTATAGCCGGTGGCTATGGGCATTTGAAGGACAGACCGATGAATAGTTTTGATATGAAAAAGGCTTTTCGATCGTGTGTTTTGGATTTCCAATTGGCTTGATGGTTCTGGTGGGGAGATTTTGGGAATGAAAGCATTGGGTGCGGCAACATCATTTGTCATCCTGCTTGTTACTGGCGTGTTGGGCTGGGCCATGTTGAATGGCTCGCCATTGGCAGGGGAGCCAACGGCATCTTTGCAGATCAAGCAGAATAAAAATCAGCAATTTGGTGAAAATACTGCTCTGGCGCAGGGCAATAAAACGTTGTCTGGCGGAAGGATGGAGGTCATGCTAGAGGTCGCTCCCAAGAGGCAGGTGGGTAAGATTTTGCCCGAAAACGGCAAGGAAGGGCAAGAGGGGAGCCTTCTGGAAGCGAGCTCATTTGGTCCGCTGCCCAAACGCGCCGATAATGGTCGCAGTCCAGCGATGGCTTATGCCAAGCAGCAGGTTGGGCGCCGTGATACACTACCCCGTATCGCCATTTTAATAACCGGACTGGGGCTCAATCAGCGTTTGTCGCAACTGGCTATCAGAAAATTGCCCGCCAATGTTTCGCTGGGGTTTTCTGCTTATGGTCGCAGATTGCCAAAACTGGCGAGCCAGGCGCGACGCTTTGGCCATGAATATATATTGCAAGTGCCTATGGAGCCATTTGATCTTTTGCAGACAGATACTGGTCCCAAAACCTTGCAGACCAACAAAAATACCAAGCAAAATCAACCAAACCTTCACTGGTCCCTCGGGCGCTTGACCGGATATTTTGGCATCACCAATTATAAGGGGAGGGGCTATCTGGCTAAAAGCGAGGTGGTGAGCGGATTATTCAAGGAATTAAAGGCGCGTGGTCTCGTTTTTTTTCACGATGATGCCAGTGGTCGGCCAGCAGTTGCAAAACTTGCCGAGCAAGTCGGGCTGGGATATTCCCGGACCACATTGTCGGTTGATCAAAAGCCGACGCGAGAGGGCATCAGCAAAGCCTTGAAAAAACTTGAAGCGTCGGCCAGACGTCTTGGGTTTGCTGTGGGCGTTGTGCATATGCACCCGGTTTCCATCAATATGATCAGGGTCTGGAGCAAAACGCTTGCGCGCAAGGGCGTGCGTCTTGTGCCGCTGTCGCAGGCCTACGGGTTGGGCCAGAGTCCAAAACGGGGCAAGGGCAAACAGGCGCGAAATGGAATTTAACAGATGACACATGCAAAAGATTTACCCTATCGCCAATGTGTTGGGGTGATGTTGTTGAATAAAAAAAATCAGGTCTGGATTGGCCGCCGCATTGCCAAATGGAAAGGCGATGGCTCGCAAAAACTATGGCAAATGCCTCAAGGGGGTATTGATAAGGGCGAGACACCGCTCATCGCCGCCATGCGTGAGCTTGAAGAAGAAATCGGCACCAATAATGGGGAGCTGATTGGCGAACATCCTCAATGGCTGAACTATGATTTGCCGAGCGATGTGCAAGGGGCGGCGCTGGGCGGGCGTTTTCGTGGCCAGACCCAGAAATGGTTCGCCATGCGCTATCAGGGCGAGGACCGAGACATCAATATTGATGGGTTAAATGGTCACGATATCGAATTTGACCAGTGGCGATGGGCTGAAATTGATGAGTTGGTGCCACTTGTTGTGTCCTTCAAGCGACACGTATATGAGCAGGTTTCAGCTCACTTTAAAAGCCTTATCTAATTGGTATAACGTATAAAAATATAAAATGTCTACTTCGCCTTGCAGGACGAAACAGGATGTTTTTCCTGCCTATACGCCTTATTTTGGCGCTCTTTGGTCGCGCTGCCTTTTTCTCGCCTGATTTGAGCCGTTTTTACAAGGTCTGTTTGTTGAGATTTGTGTTTGGTTCTGTGGGTCATATCAAATTGAAATCAATTGATGGAGAAGTATGGATGAGAGATCAAAGAAAAAGACTTCTGTACGACAAACAAAGTCCTGTCGATGAGCTAAACGCCTTTCAAAGGCGCGCTTGATAAGACTTTTTTAAACGAACCCCCTTATATTTAATTCAAATGATCGGGCTTTTTTCGCCTTTTGTGCAGCACGTTTTGCGCAAGACTGTCGCGTTGAAGAGCTTTCCGATAGGTGTTGGATTTGAAGCTGGATTCTTGTATATTTGCGTACCAGCAGGTAAAGCGGAGAGCTTATCTGTGATGAAACTGTTTGTACGTTGCGCGATCTTATCGATGGCGGCATTGGTTGTCGCCGGTTGCAAAACCACTGAAGAGCCACACAAGTTGGGATCCAGAGTTTCCAAATCCAGCCCCGTAATCCAGACCGGTTATGCCAGTCAGGGCACGAGCTGGAGTGCTGGGGAAGTGGAGGGTTTTGGTGATGGCAGCGAGCCAGAAACACCGAACTGGATCAGATATCGGAAAAAGAAGAGCACAAAGAGTGCGCTAAATGTGTATTCCCGCCCGGCTACCAAGGCTGGTCCCCTTACACGCATAGCTTCTATTCGCCAGATGGCCAAACGGCTGGCGCCGATCGGAGCAAGACTTGCCTCTTTGTCGGATATGGTGGGCAAAAGGCGTCAGGCCAAGATCGGTTGCCTTCCCAAAGAGCTGCGCATGTTACTGAATACAGTCGCCTGGCACTATGGTAAGCATGTTCATATTCAATCGGGGTATCGTTCCAAACATTATAATCGTCGTGTTGGTGGAGCCAAACGCTCCTATCATGTCGCTTGCAAGGCGGTCGATATTCAGGTCAAGGGCGTTAATAAATATCGGCTGGCCCGCTATCTTAAATCTTTGCCTGGACGGGGCGGCGTTGGCACTTATTGCAATAATTCAACCGTCCATATTGATGTCGGGCCAAAGCGGCAATGGCATTATGGTTGTGGTATGAAATCCAAGGCAAGACGACGTATGGCGCGCTATAATAAAAAACGCTCACGGCAAAAAAGCTATAAATAATAGCAGATCACATAAATGAGGGGCTCCGCCCCTACGACCCCGCCAAAGGACCAGCCCTTTGGAAACCTGAAATTTATCAGTTAAATCAAAATAATGGGGTGCAGGGGATCATCCCCTGCCGCTGTCCGCGCAGGGCGCCTGTCTGGCGAAGACATGTATCGGGCATCATAGGTCAGCATAAAGGGCGGTTGGTATTAATTGTGATCTGTCTTCCGGGACAGTTGGGTGCAGCTTAACCTGAAGCGGTGTTTTTGGCTTGTATTTTCAGGTCCTGCAGCTGTTCGTCTTGAGGCGCACGCGGCTTTTTCTCATCACTGGTCAGTTTTTTGTCCGGGCTGGCCGGGATAAACCAGCTATTGACCATCAGCAGATCGGCGTCGCTGAATTCAAGTTTGCTTTCAAGACATTGCGACAGCACCGAATCGCGAAAGACTGTTGCCAGTATGGGGGCTGTATCGTTTTGACCAAACCAATGGCCATGACGACGTATGCGATGCAAGATGGCCTGTACATGTGTCGGGTCAACAGGCAGCTTGATGGCTTTGCCGCGTGCCGCTGTGTTTTCAGCCGTTTCATTAAAGGAAAAGCCTTTTTCGGTCAGCTCTTCGGAAATGAGCTGGAACAGACGCTGATAATATCTGGCTGAAAGCGGCGGAATATCAGTGAGGTGCAAAATATTGTCGATCACTGATTTGATTTCGGAGTGTTTGGTGTTTTTGCGTTTGGCGGCCTCTATTTTTTCGGGGCTTTGCGGCGCTTCGGACTTTGCGGCAGCTGGAATAGGGGTGGGTTTCTGGTGCAATTTTTTATGCCAGACCATATAGGGGGGCTGCGAAGACAGCTCGAATTCCTGCGACAGGGCTTCGGCCAACAGCACGGAAAACTGCCCATGTCCGGCCCATTTCGTATCAATGGTGCGCTTCAGGCCAACCGTATTGCGCACAGTCGTTGCCAGCAACTCCATAGGCACAGGTTTGTCGGAGGCTTCAACAATTTTCGCCACCTCTTCAATGATTTCACGCCGCGCCGCCAGTAGTGGATCTACTGGTGCGGGGTTATTATTGGAAACTGCTGGGCGTGGCGCGGGGCGTCCGGCACTTTGATGCAGGAAGGAAACGAGCGCTTCTTCTGTAATGATCTCGTCGGCCAGCGAGGTGTAGGATTTGGCGGTTTGCAGGCTGCCATAGATCATCGTACGTCGATCATGGGCGCGCAGGCGCAAAAGAATGGGCACAAAATCGCTGTCCCCGGACATGATGATAAATTCATCAATCTGCGGCGTGTGATCAAGCAGATCGCGCATATCCAGCACCATACGGATATCCGAACCATTTTTGAGCTGATTGGTCAGGGGAGGGCAATCAATAACTTCATAACCCGC
>JAKIUO010000093.1 GCA_021647535.1 Hyphomicrobiaceae bacterium | reverse complement strand
CATCCTCCTGGTGGGCGTAAAAGGGAGTTTTTTATGCTTGACCATCAACACAGATGCTCCAACCCTCCCGTTTTTCTATTTGAAAATAAAAAAAAGCAGGGGGTCGGGGAGGCTTTCCCCGAATAGATGTGGGCGATAGCCCATTCGCGCAGCGAGGCGGCGCTTAACTTAGCGCCTATGAGACTTACCCCCAAACTCCTGTTTTAAAAATGTCTTTTCAAAGTCCTGGCTCTTTGGCGGCATCCCTCATTTCAGAAGTCCGCTGATATGGATGATTTTAAAGGGCCCTTGGTATCACTCCCTCGCCCCAAAAACCCAAAAATACGCAAACAAAAGCCGGTCCTCCCCCCGAAGGACCGGCTCTGCGTGAGAAAGAATTATCGGTTCATTTCATTACTTGTTACTATCAACAAATCGACAAGTCCACCTTCCCACTTTATTTATTCTACCATTTGATGCGCGCACCAATAGACAATATGTCAGCACTATTCTTCACATTTGCATTCAGAACACCCTTGGTAAGACTAGCCAGCGCGATTTTGGAATCATCAAAGAAAATATGGGAATAACCAAGATCCAGCGTCGTTGCCTCGCTCCATTTATACGACCCTCCAAAGCTCAGCCAAACACGGTCCGAGTCGGGCAGTCTAGCGCTGCGCGTGCTAGCAGGTACAGGCGTCTTTTCGAAACCCAGTCCAGCTCGCGCCGTCAATGCGGGGCTCACATTCATCTCAGCTCCCAGCGAAATCAACCAGCTGTCATTCCACGAAAAATCTTCAACAATATCGGCTGCACCATTTTCATTTCTGACACGCAACTCTTTCAAACGACTCCAATTGGACCATTCAAAATTAGCCATAAGGGCAAGACCGGAAGCGACATCTTGACGAAGGCTGACGGTTACCATTTCTGGTGTGTCCAGGTCTGCCTTGATATTTCCGTCGGCAATCGCTGGATGACCATGCAGGGTCCCTTCAAGCTTATGGCTGATGCTTGAGCGATAGCCGATCCCCAAACTGGTCCCCGTGTCCTCAGACTTATACAGCGCCCCAAGCGTAAAGCCGACGGCCACATCATCACCTTTGATGACAATGTCATTGGCAAACAGAGCCGCAACAGGCACAGCACTGGCCAAGCGTACTTTCATATATTCCACCTGCAGACCCGCTGCGATAGAGAGATTGGGTAATATTTTATAGCCAACAGTCGGCGCGGCATTCACGGTCAGAATTTCCGAACGGCGATTATAGGCTGCCCCACCCCACAATTTGTTGTCAGCATCCGTTACCAACCCCAGAGGCGAGTTAATGGACAAACCTACATAGAGCTTCTGGTTGATCTGATAGTTGTAATAAGAAGCCCCCAATACGGCGAATTCATCAATTGTTGTTCCGGTCGTACCAAAGGATGTCCCGGCAGTTGGCTGAACACGGGTATCGGCTTTAATGGCTGAAAAACTGGAAACGCTATTCAGGCCATCCGCGACGGTAACCGCAGCCGGGTTCCAGAACATTGAGGACAGATCAGTACCGGCAGCACTGTCAGCAAAGGCCTTTCCCAGACCAGTTGTCGACTGCTCTCTTATCGCAAACCCACCGGCAATCGCCGATGAGGCAATCAATAAACTGCCGCCAATAATGATACTATATGTTATGGGCTGAAAAGGGCGCATGGCTTGGGTTCCCATTTTTGTTTATTATTTATAGCCAGCGGCTATGGCGATTTTTCTGCTGACGGGTGCACTTCGCTGAACCGACAACGGTTTTCTACTGACTTTTTCAGGATTTTTGAGTGCTTCGAGTATAGAATAGCTTTAAATCCTAGGCTCTACCATGCCTCGACTCTCTTTATACTTCAATGGTCCTTGCGCTGATTTGGTTGAAAAAGGGCAATTTTGTGTTCTAACTGTGTCCAGCAAGATACAAGGTGTATGCGAACTAAATACTCATATCCCCCATACCCGATCAAAAAGCCGAACACTTCTTCTTGCAACAAGCCTTTTTTGCCATTAGCAAGCTTATGTATCGTTTTTATTTCGCACTCCACAGGACCAGACCCCCATGAAAATCAACGGCAATGATATCCGCCCCGGCAATATAATCCAGCACAAGGATGAACTTTGGACCGCTGTAAAAATCCAGGCTGTCAAACCCGGCAAGGGCGGGGCCTTTGCCCAGGTCGAGCTGAAAAATCTGGTGACAGGCTCCAAACTCAATGAACGGTTTCGCGCCACTGAAACCATTGAGCGCGTGCGTCTCGACCAGGACGATTACCAATATCTCTATGCCGAAGGCGACATGCTGGTGTTCATGGATACCACTTCTTATGAGCAGATAGAATTGCAAAAGGAGTTTGTCGGCGAGCGAGCCGCTTTTTTGCAAGATGGCATGATGGTCAAGGTGGAAAGCTATGAAGACAAGCCCATCGGCGTGGAGCTGCCCGATCAGGTGACGCTGGAAGTGGCTGAAACCGAGGCCGTCGTCAAGGGTCAGACCGCCGCCAGCTCTTACAAGCCCGCCACCATGGAAAATGGCGTCCGGGTGATGGTGCCGCCCTTTATCAAGCAGGGCGAGAAAGTCATCGTTCAAACCTCAGATGTCACCTATCTGCGCCGCGCTGATTAGAGGCAGAACACGCGATACCGCTTTTTTGCCAACGCAACATTCCCTGTATCCTGAACAGGCGCTGATCTGAATATTTGTTCCTGGAATCTGTCATGGCCTATAACAAATTATCTGCGCTCCTTGATGGTCTGACGTCCGCCGTTTTCGTGCTGGATGACAAGCGCCGGATACTGGTCGCCAACCGCGCGGCTGAAAGACTGTTTGGCACAAAACGGACAAGCTCTCATAGCGGGAACCACTCTCAGCTAGGGCTTGATTTTGTGCGGGCCGTACGCCATCCAGAATGCCTGAAAGCTGTTGACAAGGTGCTGGCGGGAAGCCACCAGGAACAGGTCATCCTTTCTCTGCGCATGTCCGTTCCCACCACCTATCAGGTCAATATATGCACGCTTGATGAAGGCACATCCCCCCCATCAGGAGCGCTGGATGAAGCCAGACTGGTTGTCAGCTTTGATGATATTTCCCCCATTCGAGAAGCCGAAAAAATGCGCAGTGATTTTGTCGCCAATGTCAGCCATGAACTGCGCTCGCCGCTCACCGCCCTTACGGGATTTATCGAGACATTGAAGGGAGCCGCAAAAAATGATGAGCAGGCGCGCAACAGGTTTCTCGACATTATGGAGGCAGAAGCTCAAAGAATGAAGCGGCTGATTTCCGACCTGCTCTCCTTGTCAAAGGTCGAAATCAACGAATATATGCGGCCAACCAAACGGGTTGATGTGGCAGAAATTGTTAAAAGGGTCGTCACAACCATGTCGCCACAGGCCGCAAAACAGGGCAAGGTCATTTCCTTCCAGTGCTCATCAAATGCGACCATCCGTTTGCCCGGCGATGCCGATCAGTTGACGCAGGTTTTTCATAATCTTGTTGAAAACGCCCTGCGCTATGGAGACAGCAATACAAATGTTGAGATCAAACTATCTCAAATTGAGCGCTCCTATGGACTGATCGGGCCGGTGTTGGCCGTTGAGGTCAAGGACCAGGGGCCAGGTATTGCTGCCGAACATCTGCCGCGCCTGACCGAGCGATTTTATCGTATTGATGCTGGCCGTTCCCGCGATATGGGAGGGACGGGGCTCGGACTGGCCATTGTCAAACACATTTTGAGCCGTCACCGGGGCCGCCTTCAGATTGAAAGCAACGTTGGTATTGGCAGTCGTTTCATCGTGCTTTTACCGCTTGATATAAAATAAAAACGGATATTCTTCACCTGTCATATAACTGTTACAAAACTGTCATATGCTCTTCATGCACAAGCCTTACCAAGGACATACCGGCTCCTAGACGGGTCGCCTGAATATGTCACAGGAGGATTTTGGACATGTTGAAAATAACCTCATCTTTTATGTCTCTGGCACTTGGCGCAGGGCTCCTGGCAGCTGGCGCAACCACAGCCAATGCGCGCGACCGTATCACCATTGTTGGTTCATCCACTGTATTCCCGTTCTCGACAACCGTTGCCGAGCGCTTTGGAAAAAGCACAAAATTTAAAACACCCATCGTTGAAAGCACCGGCTCTGGTGGCGGCCTCAAACTGTTTTGCTCAGGCAAAGGCGACCAGCACCCCGATATTACCAATGCTTCGCGCCGGATCAAA
This sequence comes from Hyphomicrobiaceae bacterium, assembly GCA_021647535.1. GTDB lineage: Bacteria > Pseudomonadota > Alphaproteobacteria > Rhizobiales > JAKIUO01 > JAKIUO01. Next base: position 7,407 of record JAKIUO010000093.1, on the reverse strand, counting down.
CCATCGGAAGTCGCCAGATGTGCCAAAAACGGCATCACTGATACCATCGAGGTCAAGATCGGTTATGATGGCATTGTGTTGGCCAATTCGCGCCGTTCAAAGCTCCTCAACCTGACACTGAAGGATCTGTTTCTGGCTCTTGCCCGGAATGTGCCGGACGGAAACGGCAAAACAAAACCAAACCCTTACAGGACATGGAAAAATATAAATCCAACCCTGCCCGAACTCAAGATCGAGGTCATGGGACCACCGCCAACCTCTGGTACACGCGACGCTTTTGTCGAGCTGGCAATGGAGGGCGGCTGTAAAAGCTTCCCATGGATCAAGGCCCTGAAGAAAAAGGACAAGAAAGCCTACAAGGCTTTGTGTCACACCATCCGTAGCGACGGCGCTTATATTGAAGCGGGTGAAAACGACAATCTGATCGTGCAAAAACTTGAGGCCAATCCCACTGCATTTGGCATATTCGGGTTCAGCTATCTGGATCAGAATACCGACAAGATACAGGGCAACACCATTAACGGCATCGAACCGGGTTTCGAACAGATTTCCGATGGCAGTTATCCCGTGTCCCGCTCTCTTTATTTTTATGTCAAAAAATCACGTATCGGCAAGGTTCCAGGGATTGAAGAATTTATGGCGGCCTTTACCAATGACAAAGCCTGGGGAGAAGAAGGCTATCTGTCAGACAAAGGTCTGATCCCCATGTCTGAGAAGGAAAGAAAAGAGTGGGCAGGCAGAGTTAAAAAACTGCAAAAACTGGCCATGTAAGACGAAGAAGTAAACAGAGGGTTTGGGGAAAACGCCGCAATCTCGCTACGCGACGGGGCCAGCCCCGAACCCCGCTGGAGGACCAAACCTCCCGTTTTTCTACTTGAAAGTAAAAAAATCAGGGGTTCGGGGAGGCTTTCCCCGAATAGGTGTGGGCGATAGCCCATTCGCGAAGCGAGTTTGACGAGAATTGAATTGCCCTGGGGAAACGCCCCCAAACGAGTGTGTGCTCGCCCACTTTTGAAGTGAAGAAGGTATCTGTGATGAGCCCGACAACTAAAATAGACCTCACGGGTCCCAGGCGCTCGCCCTGGCCTGAACGACTGATCAAGGCGCTGCTGATCGCCAGCTCACTGGTCGCCGTATTCGTGACGGTTGGTATTGTTTTTTCGTTGCTATTTGAAGCCATTCGCTTTTTTAAAATCATCCCCATACAAGATTTTCTGTTCGGCCTTGAATGGAACCCGCAGACCGCCATCCGCGCCGATCAGGTCGGTGCCAAGGGGGAGTTCGGCGCCGTGCCTCTCATCACCGGCACCTTGCTGATCAGCACCATCGCCATGCTCATTGCAACGCCGCTGGGGCTGGCCTCAGCCATCTATCTGGCTGAATATGCCAGCTCGCGGACGCGGGCCATTGTCAAGCCGTTATTGGAAATACTGGCTGGGATTCCAACTGTCGTCTACGGGTTTTTCGCCGCCTTGATGATCGCCCCCTTGATCCGCCTGACTGGCACGGGTATGGGCCTGGAAGTCGCTTCAGAAAGCGCCCTGGCCGCCGGGCTTGCCATGGGCATAATGATTGTGCCGTTGATATCTTCCCTCTCGGATGACGTCATCAACGCCGTACCGCAATCCTTGCGCGACGCCTCCTATGGGCTGGGCGCAACACAGGCGGAAACCATTAAAAAGGTCGTTCTTCCCGCTGCGCTTCCCGGCATTTCCGGAGGGCTTTTGCTGGCCACCTCAACAGCCATAGGCGAAACCATGATTGTCGTCATGGCAGCCGGTCTTGCCGCCAATCTCACCGCTAATCCACTAGAGGCCGTCACCACCATCACCGTGCAAATCGTCACTCTTTTGACGGGTGATCAAGAGTTTGACAGCGCCAAAACCCTCTCGGCCTTTGCGCTCGGCCTGCTGCTTTTCACGCTCACTCTGCTTCTCAATATCGCCGCTCAGAAAATCGTCAATCATTACAGGGAACGCTATGACTGATCTTTTCACAAAAGTGACCCCAGAGCTCAAGCGCCGTCTGCGCCATGAGCGATTGTTTCAATGGATGGGCCGCAGCGCTATTTTCATTGCCATTGCCTTCCTGCTTGTCATGGTCGGCACCATCGCTTCCATGGGTGTGGGGGCTTTGCGCCAGACCCATATCGAGCTGTCGGTTTTTCTTGACCCGCAGGAACTGGACACGGCCCGTCTGTATGACGCGGACTATGGGCGGCTGGTCAAAAAGGCGCTCCGGGCCCGCTTTACAGAGGTCAAAAAACGCCAGGACAAACGCAAGCTCTATAATCTTATCAGCTCGCAGGCCGAATTCACACTGCGTGATCTGGTTGTCAGCCGCCCCTCTCTTATAGGTCAGACCGTCAAGGTCTGGTTCACGGCGTCTGATGATGTCGACATGCTCATCAAGGGCAATATTTCATCAAGCACCGGCAACACGCAGCGCCGGATTGATCGCCGGGAAACCAGATGGATCAATGATTTAATTGCCGCAGATCAACTTGAAAGCCGCTTCAATTCAAGGTTTTTCTGGTCGGGAGACAGCCGTGAACCGGAACTGGCCGGTATTCTCAGCGCTTTTGCTGGCTCGGCGTTCAGCCTGCTGGTCTGTTTTGGCCTGTCCTTTCCCGTCGGCATTTTCGCCGCTATTTATCTGGAGGAATTCGCGCCCAAAAATCGCTGGAGCGCTTTTATTGAGGTCAATATCAATAATCTGGCCGCCGTGCCTTCCATCGTTTTTGGCCTGCTCGGACTGGCGGTCTTCCTCAACACTTTTGGCCTGCCGCGCTCTTCTCCGCTGGTCGGCGGGATGGTGCTGGCACTCATGACACTGCCGACGATTATCATCGCCTCTCGTGCCGCGCTGCGTGCGGTACCCCCTTCAATCAGAGAAGCTGCCCTGGGGATCGGTGCCAGCCGTATTCAGACCGTTTTTCATCATGTCGCCCCCCTCGCCCTGCCGGGTATGTTAACCGGGGCCATTGTCGGTATGGCGCGCGCGCTTGGCGAAACGGCTCCCTTGCTGATGATTGGCATGGTGGCTTTTGTCGCCGATGTTCCCAACAGCATATTCGAACCAGCAACCGCTTTGCCCGTGCAGATTTTTCTGTGGGCTGACAGTCCAGAGCGCGCCTTCCTTGAAAAGACCTCGGCGGCCATCATCGTCCTTTTGTGCTTTCTGGTTGTCATGAATCTGTCCGCGATTATCCTTCGTCGAAAATTTGAAAAAAGGTATTAGCACATGTCATTCCAGCTGATCGAACGCCAAATTCTAACCTCTGGCAAGCGGCAAGATATACCGGAACAGCCCCCCGTCATCTCAACCCGGGATGTCGATGTTTATTATGCGGACAAGAAGGCGCTTGATAAAATCACGTTAGACATTCCCGCCAATGCCGTGATGTCACTGATTGGGCCGTCTGGATGTGGCAAGACCACTTTTCTGCGCTGCCTCAACCGCATGAACGACCTCATAGATATTTGCCGGGTGGAGGGCGATATCAGGATAGATGGACAGGATATTTATGCACCAGAAGTCAATACAGTCTCTTTGCGTGCTCATGTCGGCATGGTTTTTCAGCGCCCCAATCCGTTTCCAAAATCCATCTTTGAAAATGTCGCCTATGGTTTGCGCATTCACGGCCTGACCTCCTCCAAAAGCGAACTGGCTGACCGCGTTGAAGACAGCTTGAAGCGTGCTGGTCTCTGGGAAGAAGTCAAGGATCGCCTTGACGAGCCTGGCACCGGATTGTCCGGCGGTCAGCAGCAAAGACTGTGCATCGCCCGCACGATTGCCGTGCAGCCAAAGATCATTTTGATGGACGAACCCTGTTCGGCGCTCGACCCCATCGCAACAGCTAAAATAGAAGAGCTGATAGATGAAATGCGCGCCAATTTTACGATCATCATCGTCACTCACTCCATGCAACAAGCGGCACGCGTTTCGCAGCACACGGCATTTTTCCATATGGGCAAGCTGGTGGAACAGGGCGAGACCCGGCAGATTTTTACATCTCCACAAGACGAACGAACGGAAAGCTATATTACAGGACGCATCGGCTGAACTAAAATGCGCTGGGGTTTAGGGATTAGTCCCATAGGCGCTAAGTTTAGCATTCTGGTTCCCAAGCTCCGCTTGGGAACCAGTGGTCGGGGACGCTCTGCGTCCCTTGATGAGGCTCATATTAGCCTAAAACGCGACGCAGAGCGTCTTGGCCACGCATTCCCACGCAGAGCGTGGGAACGAGAAGAAACTTCACTTAGCGCCTATAGGGATTAGTCCCCCAATGCCAAGTCCGCAGCTTATCCGCCCGGCGAGAGCAAGCGCCGACAGGCAACTTAACAAGGAACGGAAAAAATGGACAGCACTCACATCGTCAGCTCGTTTGATCGCGATCTCAACCAAATCCAGAGCCTGTTGCTGGAAATGGGCGGGCTGGTCGAGACACAGATAGCCGATGCAACATTGGCACTTGTGCGCCGCGACACCGAACTGGCCGCCAAGGTCAGAAAACAGGAGAAGCGTGTCAATGCACTTGAAGTGGAAATCAACGAATTGACCGTTTCCATGTTGGCCCTGCGCCACCCGATGGCCGAAGATCTGCGCCGCGTCGTCGCCACCTTGAAAGTCTCCGCCAGTCTGGAGCGCATGGGCGACTACGCCAAAAACATGGCGAAACGCACCAGCGTTCTGGCCAAGGTCAAACCCGTCGGCTCATCGACCAATACGGTCAAGATCATGAGCAAGATGGTGCAGGAAATGTTCCGCGATGTGCTCGACGCCTTTGTGGCCCGCGACATCGAAACCGCCGAAGAAGTGCGCTTGCGTGACGCGCAAGTCGATCAGATGCACAATACCCTGTTTCGCGAACTGCTCACCTATATGATGGAAGATGCCCGCAAAATCACCCCCTGTATGCACCTGCTGTTTATCGCTAAAAACCTCGAACGTGCCGGAGATCACACCGCCAATATTGCCGAACAGGTTCATTATCTGGTCACCGGCGAAATCCAGGAAGATGCGCGTCCCAAAAGCGACAAAACCGCGACCATGTTTATCAAACCTAAAAAGAAAAAGAAAAGCTGATGTCAAAGCCAACCAATCCCCTCATTCTGGTGGTGGAAGATGAACCGGCCCAGCTTGAGATGATATGCTATAATCTGCAAACGGAAGGCTTTGCCCTCGAACGCGCCGCAGATGGCGAAGAAGCGCTTTTGCTGGCGCTGGAACGAAAGCCGGACCTTGTGATCCTTGACTGGATGCTGCCCAAAGGTTCGGGCATCGAAGTGTGCCGTCAACTCAAGACTCAAAAAGACACCCGCCACATCCCCATCATCATGCTGACCGCCCGCAGCGCCGAAGCCGACCGCGTGCGGGGGCTGGATACGGGGGCCGATGATTATGTCGTCAAGCCCTATTCCGTCAATGAACTCGTCGCGCGCGCCAGAGCCGTTTTGCGCCGAAGCCGACCAGCCAGCGTTGGCGAAGTGCTCACCTATGATGATTTGATTGTCGATACCGAGCGCCACAAGGTCACGCGTGGGGGCAAAAAATTGAAACTGGGACCAACCGAATATCGCCTCTTATGCACCTTCATGGAAAGGCCGGGGCGCGTATGGAGCCGCGAACAATTGCTCGACCGGGCATGGGGACGTGACGCTGATGTCGACCTGCGCACGGTCGATGTTCACGTCGGTCGCCTGCGCAAAGCCCTGCTAAAGAACGGCCAGCAAGACCCCATCCGCACCATACGCGGCAGCGGCTACGCCCTCGACAATGAGGCCGACTGATATGATATACTGATGTTACGCACCCACCTTTTGGACTGGTCTTGAAAAAGAGCCTTCGGCGACGCTTATGCAGCGGGCATTCAGGGACTAGTCCCTAAAAACCCAACAATTGGGATTGCACAAGGGTCTCGACCCTTTGCAGCTTTCGCGCGTAGCGAACCGCGCGAGGCCTTCTTTTCTTCTTTTGCGTACATCAGTTTGATAATAGAAAAACGGCTGGTTTGAAGAGGATCTCCAACAGGGTCCAGCGCTCAAATAGCGTAGCGGTAGCGCAAAACATAAAAGGGCTGGCCCCGTCGCGAAGCAAGTTGCGCGAGAATTGAATTACCCTGCTGCTGCTATAGCAAGTGCAGCCTACTGTTGACCGGTCGCAGGAATACAAATATGCTTGTCAGAAATTCTAATTATGGATTTCCTGGAGAAAACTTTTGGCTCATGCGGGCTGAACGGCTTCCAAGGGACTTCGCCCTCTGATTTGATTGTCTATTCACAGTCCTCACGTTCAGAAAAGTCACCAAAAAAGATGGAACAGAAAAAAGACGACCACTTTGTCGAACAAAACGGTGTGCGTTTTGCAGGTATCCATTTATTGCTTGAATTTTGGGGGGCAAGTGGGCTGACGGATCAAGCACATATTTTGCAAGCCTTGCACAAAGCAGCTGTTGCGGCGGGGGCCAGTGTCCTCAAATCATTTTCGCATGAATTTAGTCCCTATGGCGGCGTTACCGCTATTGTGGTTCTGGCTGAATCGCATATCAGTATTCATACTTGGCCTGAGCGGGACTATGCCGCCATCGATATTTTTATGTGCGGTGACGCCAGACCTCACGATGCCCTCCCCGCTTTGCGCACGGCATTTGCGCCCAAAAAATTTGAGATTTCCGAACATCTGCGTGGTTTGCCACCGGGCAGAAACGAGGCCTGAAGCTGTCAAAGCACCTCGTCCAAAACCGATTTGTCGCTCTGCATATCATCGAGGTAAAACTGATACAGGATTGGTTCAAAAATTGAGTTCACTGGCAAGCTCTCAGGTTTAGAAATATCCTTGCCGAAAACCAGCGCAGCTTCATACGTCCTGTTTGATATAAAGCGTGTTTTCACCCTTATATTATCAACGGCAAGGCTTTGGTTTTTACGGGCAATATTAAAGCCCCACAGACCAAATGCTGGAACAGAGACCTGATAACTCTGCGAGCCAACAAACACTTTCTCAAGCGTCGTTCGAATTGTCCAAAAAGTTTTTCGGGCAAAAAACGGTGATGAACTTTGCGTGACAAGCGCTCCGCCCTGGCTCATTCGCCGAGAGAGCATGGTATAAAATTCTAGCGAATAGAGCTTGGCTATAGCTTCATTGTGAGGGTCGGGAAAGTCGAGTATAACCCGATCATATAACCGCCCCTTGCGGCGAATGAAAATAAAAGCATCTTCATTAAATATATGCACCCGTGGGTCGTGCAAACTCGCCTTGTTAAGACGAACCATGGGAGCGAACTGCTTTCCCAAAGTGGTCATTTCAGGATCGAGGTCAACAAGGTCGATATGCTTGATATTGCGATATTTCAAAAGCTCACGCACCGCAAGCCCATCCCCACCGCCCATAAACAGAATAATTTCC
>JAKIUO010000092.1 GCA_021647535.1 Hyphomicrobiaceae bacterium | reverse complement strand
AGATTGCGGCGGGCACCGGCACGCCGATCACGGCGCTCTCGCAGAATTACTCCGATGTCAATTATTCTGCTGCCAGAAGCGCCCTGCAGGACGTGTGGCGGCATTATATGGCCAAGCGCGAAATGCTGATCCACGGCTGGATGTGGCCTGCCGTTGATGCCTGGCTGGAAGAGGAGATTGTCTCCGGCGAGATTGAGCTGCCCGAGGGCATAGATGATTTCTATACCGCCCGCGATGCTCTTCTAAAAGGCCAGTTCTATGGCTGGGGCAAGCCGATGATCGACCCGGTCAAGGAACGCAAGGCCCAGCAGATCGGTCTGCAAATGGGCGTCGAGACGCTGGAAAGCATCTGCGCCGAGCAGGGGTTGAACTGGGAGGATGTCGTCGATCAGCGCGTGCTGGAGGTCGAATATATGGCCGACAAGGGCCTCGATCCGTGGGAGGTCAACAGCGATCTGCTGTTCTCTGAACCGGATGCGGACGGCGGCGGCGATAATAAAAAGGACAGCAAATGACCAACCATTTACCCGAAATAGCAAGCCGCATGCTCAATACCACGCTGCTTTTGCACCCGCAAAAGGCCGAGGTGCTGCTTTGGGTGCTGGGGCCACGTATCGGCATCAGTGAGCAGGCTTTGCAGCGTTACTCTGCAGGTTATTTTTTGCCAGAAAATACTTCGACAAAAAAATGGGCCGAGCTATAAGCCCGGCCCGTTATTGGAATTAGGAATTACCGTCATCACCGTAACTATGCGGTCTGTATTTTTTGGCTAGATCAGGAAAATTGTCAGCAAGATAATCGTCAATTTCTTTTATCTCACTGAATATTTTACCGCATGACTTTATTAGCCTTATTCTTTCCATATCGGTTTTATCCAGATCTTTGTGGCAGGCCTCAATGATTGCATCAATCGCAGTGCTTGCAGCGCTGGTATTTTGAAAAATGGCATCAGCTAGTAGTTTCTTCATTTATTCTCATTCCTTTACTTCGACATCACAATCTGCAGTTAAAAAAACTCTGGCATCGATTGGTGCAATGATTGAAATGGTCCTGCCTGCTTCCTGCACCGCTTGGGGTGAACTTCATTTCTATCTGAAGCGCGAGATAGCTACAATAAGAATCACAGTATCTTCTTACTTTGGCACAAAATGATGAGCCTGGGCCCCCCGTGCCAGAAGGATAGTTCGGCACACCCCACTCATTTACTACGCTGCTGGGGGCTTTCCAGTCAGCGGCCTCGACGCTATCAGCATCTTGAGTAGCCATATTATTAGAACTCATATGACTGGTAATCCATGACTTTGTCGCATTTACGGCCTTTTGTCCCTGCGAACTAAACAACCACAATTGGGCGATTACAACAACGGAAACAGCAGCACCACACGGCACTGCTTGTGGGCCAGCACAAAGTGCATATCCAGCAGTTGCCGAAGTCAATATAAGACCATTGTCATTTTCATAGGTACGAAATTCAAATTCATAGTCCAGTTCATCAAGAAAAATACTTACATCAACTTCATTCGCCCCATTGGAGCGGAATTCTTTGACTGCATCGGCCAGAAATATTTTGGCCTCATTTCCTTGTTTTCGAAGTGTATATCTTTGCTCGACGAGTGTCATAGCGTCTTCAAGATAGCTTCCTGATGTGGTGCCAGCTGAATAATCTGTTAGAACAGTTTCTTCAGCTGTACCAAATAACCAGTTAGAGACTGGGGCAAACCAGTCAAATCCCCAGGCTGATGCTGGCGATGTTGTGGCTATTATGACAGCCATAGTGGCAGTCATGAAAACCATCGCTCCATTTCCGGAGCGAAGTGAGTTGAACATTGTCGTTTCCTTTTTCAAAGAATGTCTGCGAAGACTGTGATCTTGTGCGTTTACTTTTTAGCCGTCAGTGTTTTTGAGATTTTCTGATACAGATCGAAGGCATCTTTGAAACGTTCAGCCCGGCAATATACGCCCATAGCGCGGCCCATGGGACGTGCTTGAGCAAGAGCTTTGCGCGTTACATTTCCAGAATCGGCGATTTCCGCAAAACCACGCAACAACTTCATACACTCCGCCTTATTTGTCGGGGCCTTGGCCGGTTCGGCGGCGATTGTCGGGCTGGTGGCAAGGGCGGCGAGGGTGAGGGCGCTGGCAAGAGAAATGATTGATTTGTGCATGATAAACTCCTATTGTGGGAGGCCGGTTTTTGCCGGTGGCTCCCCTGCTTGTGTTAACGTTTTGTGACACCTTATGGTTGCATGGGTGGGGGGGGCGCACGTCAAGAGGGTGTTGGTGCGGATTATCTTTGTGCGGTGTGTTGCAGGGATGCAATGCGCTGATTGTCAATGGAAAAATGGACATTACATGCTGTTGCTATGCTGTGGAAAACAGTGCTGTATGCAGATCTTGGCCTTGAAGCGCGCCTGTCCTGGCCCCGCCGATTACGAAGACACCGTCAACACAACCGGCCTGCCACGCTACGCCCGCCAATACGCATTATGCCTGTCCTATCGCTGCGCTGTTTGAGGACTCTGCCAAACGGAAAGGGCCGCAATCTGGAGGCCCAGATGAATGCCATCTCACTGTGCACGCGCCCTGAGGTCTTGCATCAGATCACCATCAAGTAGGTCCGCTGACGCGGATGCGCTCGCCGCTGGGGAATAATCCCCAGACCCCAATATCAAATGGGGTTGGAAGGGGCTGGCCCTTTCCTGCCATCTGCAAAGATGCCCGCGCGGCGAGCGCAGCGCCGATAGGCGCTCATTGGCACAGCAAGGAGACGCATATGTGGGGTGATTTGGATCGGATGCTTTCGGATGCCATCGATCCGGTGATGGGGGAGGTGCTTGATTATCGGCCGATGGTTGCGGGGAGCATCAAGGGGGCTGTGGCGGATCCCGGGCGTCCGGCTATTCCTGATCTGGTTGGAGTTCTGGATTTCGAGGGGGAGGTGAGGGGTTTCAAGGCGGGCAATGGGCGTGAGGCGAAGTTTCACTCGCAGGTTTCTGTGCGCCGGGCTGAACTGTCGGTTGACAAGCGACAGTTCAAGGGCGCGGCGCCTCGGGCTGAAGATGTGCTGAAGCGCGAGAATGGGCAGGTCTGGCAGGTTATGAATGTCTGGCTGGATGGGGCTCGTTATGAAATGCTTTTGAAGAGGGTGACATGAGCCTTAATCGTCTGGCCTTGCGGATTGCTACAGTGCTGGCTCTGAAGGGGCGCACCCATGCAGGTGAGGCGGTGTTTGACAGTCGCAACGTCACCATCGACGAGCTGGTGCGTGATGAGGCGGTGCCGGTTATCTCGGTTTATACTGATGAGGATATGCCCGGCGATGAACGTCAGGTCAATCTGGTGATTGAATGCGCGGTGAGTGTACTGGAACAAAGGGACGGCAAGGAACCGCAATTGTGGACGCCAACCACGGATCCCATGCTGGAGCTCAATCTTGATCTGCTGGAAGCGGAGATCATGGATGTCTTGAGAGAACCAGACAATGAGGCCGCTGATATCTGGCGCACGCTGGCCTTTGATATTGTCAAAACCTCCTCGCAGCGTGGTGTATTCGGGGTTGAGACCGACCAGCGCCTTGCCGCCCGACAATTATTGCTGAGCGTGCGTCTGTTGGCTGATACGCAAGGGGAGACGATTGTTGCTATTGACCGCCTGTTTGGCCTGATGGAGAGGGATGACTATTACGCTGCTGCGGTGCCGCAATTGCGTGATTTTGCCAACCGTAACACAGGCCGCCACAGGGCCGATGTCGACGCCGCCCGCCTGATGATTCCACAAAGCTCGTTCAAGGCGCTGCGTGTTGTTTATGGCGTAGCAGGTGGGGCATGATTGAAGAGTTTCGAGAGCTTGTGCGTCGGGTCACCGAGCTGGAGCGCCGCATGGCCAATGTCATCCAAACCGGCACGATCAGCGATGTTGATTATGACAAAGGTCGTTACCGAGTGCAGATCAATCAGGGGCAGGACGGCAAGCCCGTCAAAACGCCTTGGATCCCTATGGCTGAACAGGCGGGTTGGAGCAAGGACGCTGATATTGAGGGTGTTTCCACATGGTCACCACTGATCAAGGGCCAGCAGGTGCATGTTTTGTCGCGCGATGGCGAAGTCGGTGAAAACTCATGGATTACGCCAGCAGGTTATCGTGACAAACATCCGCAGATCAGCACTGATAAAAAGGCCCACGGCCGCAAGGTCGGCAAGCTGAGCATTATTGAGCGTTCGGACGGTCTGACGATCAGCATAGGCAACGCCACGCTTAATGTGGCTGACGGTAGCATTGAGATCAAGGTTGGCGGCAAGCGCGTCGTCGTGACAGCTGCGGAAATCCTCACAGATGGCAAAACGCGGCTGGATAATGGCACGCGACCGGCCCATTTCAAGGGCGGCATGGATAGCGATGGTGATGTGGCCAAATCCGGTGCTGACGGCGTTCTGGTCTAACCTTTCAGTTCCCTCGAAATTTACAGGAGAAAGATATGGTCGAATATGAAGTGATCGCCGAGCAGGGCATCCGGTTGAACCGGCGTCATGCCAAAGGCGAGACGGTAAAACTGTCGCCCGGACAGGCCCGGTATTTATTGCTCAACGGTAAAATCATGGCGGTTGGCACTGACAAACCAGAATGACAGAAGGGGGGATCAATGACAGACGACACTGAGCTCATGGACAGCCCCCTCGTAAAACGCGTTGACGATCTTGCCAAATTACTCGGCCTTGATGTTCGCCAAGTGCATGAAATGCATAAGGCGGTGAGCAAAAATGCTCTTCGTCTACGTTTCCCTGATCGCGGCGAGCAACCCAATGTCAGCGCTCCGCCGGTCGGTCTGAGCGCCAGCACCGGCAAGCATCTCTCCGGTTGGCCTTATGTCGAGCAATATATAGAAAAAGTGCTGACCACCCGCATTGGCTCTCGCGTCATGCGCCGCCATCTGGGGACGCAGGTGCCAGAAATTCAGGACGCTCCCGGTGTTGAAGCCGTTATTGTGCAGGTCTTTCGTTCAATCGCGGAAGCGCTGGATAAATATGTGCCCTGGTACAAGCTCTCTGAAATCACCCTCGCTGATGCGGGGCGGGATGGAGCTTATCTGTTTTTGCTGACCGGCACCTATTATCCAAATGCCCACAAGGGTGATTATTCAACGACGCAAGAACGCCTCGCCCGGGTGCTGATAAGCAGTGGAGGTAGCTCATGAGCAATGCTCTCACCAAGGCTTTGCCCGGATTGTCCGAACCCGCGATTTTAGAAGATCTCGACTTTGAGGCCTTATTGGCGCGCCGCAAGGAGCTGGTTGTGCAAAGGGGCAATCAGCTCGGGCTTAACCTGCGCGATTATATCGACCAGCCGTTTGAGGTCGGCAATATCCTGCTGGAAGATGCCTCCCATGAAGACATGCTGCTGGGCAATCGCATCAATCAGGTCTATCGCTCGCGCCTACTGTATTTCGCCACTGGGGGCGATCTTGATCATGTCGCCGAAGACTATGGCGTCACCCGTCTTGCTGGCGAAGAAGACGAGGATCTGCGCACCCGGGTCCGCATCCATAATCGTGGTTCATCTTCAGCTGGTCCAGATGATTGGTGGCGTTTCCATGCCATGAAGGCCGATGAGCGCGTTGAGGATGTCGCCGTGACCCGGGTGTTGATCGGCCCGCAAAATCAACAGCGTGGGCTGGTCGAACTGGCAGTCTTGGCGCAAACAAGCGATGGCATCCCGTCCAACGAAATTCTCGCAAATGTGCTGGCGGTGGTTTCTTGTTCGTCTGTGCGCCCCGTTGGCTCCAGCGTTCGCGTTGTGGCGGCAACCAGCAAACCGTTTGACGTAAAGGCCCGCATTTGGCTGTTGCCGGGCGTTGACAAAACTGTATTTTCAGGACTGGAAACCCGACTGCGCCAAGCCTTCAGTCAGGTAAGGGCACTTGGCTTTGATATCGCGCCGTCATGGATCTGTGCGCAATTGCAAGCCCCGGGCGTGCAAAGGGTAAAGCTGGTTGGTTTTGATGAACCACTGCGGGTGGCTATGACCGCCGCACCAAGACTTGACAATATCATCCTTGAATTTGCGGGGTATGACCGATGAGTGACAGGCACGACCTGGGCGACACCCAATTCGGTGGCTCCGCGCTCCCCAATAACAGCTCCAAGTTCGAGCGGGCGCTGGCCGCAGGATTACGCATTCTTCCTGAAGAGTGGCAGGCATCCGGGCGGGTTGGCGATGTCAAGACCGACCTGCTTGATGAAACCGTGCCCTTCATGATATGGGAGCTCGGGCTTGAACCGGTCATGCCCTATATCAGCGAGCCGCGCCGGGTGCTGAAAGACGGCCGCGAGTGGCAGAAAATATGCGGCACGCCGGTGTCGATCACCATGTCGCTGGGCTGGATCGACGTAAAGGCGCAGGTTGAGGAAAATCCCGAAGGCCTGCGCTGGGATCTGTTTCAACTGGGGTTGGATGAAATCCCACGAACCGAAAAGCAGATCGCCGATATTATCGGGCTGGCAAAACTGTCCAAGGCTTCCAATACCGAGCTGATCCGCATCTATTCTGGCTATGATCTGCGCGGGGCACGGCTCAACAAGGCACGCATCAATGGATCAAACCTGCTCAATGACTGGTCCGGTTCCTGGGTTAAAGAAGGGTGGCCGAAGCTCAGTTTCGGGCGTAATTTTGTTGGCACAGCCGAGTTTGGTGCCAACTGGCCTTTGCTTGGCTGGAGCGATACGCCATGGCCAAAAGGCGGATTTAAATCACGGCAGATATATAGAGCCGATAGTATGGAGCGCTTCAAGCGCCAGCGCGGCTTTCGCATCAACCGGCATTGCATCAACGGTCAAGAGAAGGTCGATCCTCGCCTGTCGCAGGGCAGAACTATCACATCAGAAGTGGTGCGCTCGTCAAATCTTGCGCTGCGTGAAACGCCATGGCCGCAGGAGAGCTGGCCGGACCACGGTCTGCCGACAGTTTCGTGGCCGTTGGAGACATGGCCGCAGGGAAAATGGGCTGATATCAGATGGCCTGCTGAGGATTGGCGCTCGCCGGTCTGGCCGGATGGCGGCTGGCCCGCCTGCTCATGGCAGCTTGGTCAATGGGAAGACAGGCCGCATGCGCGTTTGCGCGAAAAACCGTGGCCGCTCGGGCCTTGGCGCTCTGAGCATTACGACACGCGGCCGCTGACCGCGACCGCTGTACCGTATCAGGTGCCGTATGATGAGGCGACTTTTACCGGAACCTCACATTTGGCTGACCGCAAAACCGGCTGGCTGCTGGGGCCGTGGCCAAAACACTGGCCTCGTCCTATCGACTGGCAGCACAAGAATTGGCCTGAAACGCCGCTGGCCGAGTGGCCATTCGGTGCTGTCGCCCATAGTGAGCGTCTCGATAGCAACATCGCCGACATTTCACATCGCAAGCCCGCCCAATGGCCTTATGACGGTGAGCCGCAGGTGCCGCACAGCGACAATCATTGGCCCGGCCCGTGGTCGGATAATCCATGGCCACCCGAGAAATGGGCAGATAGCCCATGGCCGGGAGCAAAGTGGGCCGATCAGGCATGGCCGGGTATCGCTTGGCCTGAAACGCCGTGGTTTGGATCGCAATGGCAGGACAGTCCTTGGCCGGGCACAAAATGGACGAATGATCAATGGCCCGGCTCGGCTTGGGGAAATAAGCCTTGGCCCGCCACGAGTTGGACGGATGGCTCATGGCCCGGTTCCAAATGGCAGGACGCCTCTTGGCCGGGTGTCAAATGGACTGACCGGCAATGGCCGGGGTCGGCTTGGGGCGATAAAGTCTGGCCTGCTATCGGCTGGATGGATAGTCCGTGGCCGAAAACGGCGCTGCCGTCAGTGCCGTGGCCTGATGGTGAAATTGATGAATGCTGGGGTTTTGATCAGCCGTGGCCAGGCACAAGCTGGCCGGTTGGCATTTCTGACGACCATATCTGGGGCCGTGAAACTTCATGGCCTGCCGGTGTCCCTTGGCCCGATGGTAATAAAGACGACAAGCGCTGGGGGCATGACGTGCCATGGCCTGCAACCGGCTGGCACAAAAGCCTTGCCGATGATGGGGTATGGGGCAAATCACAGCCTTGGCCTGCTGTTGTCTGGCCGAATGGTATCAAAGACGACGCTGTCTGGGGCCGCGAAGCCCCGTGGCCCGGTGCTGGCTGGCATGAAGGCGATTGGCTAAGTGGTCCTTGGCTGGGTCAGAACTGGCCGGACGATCCGTGGCGTGGAGCCGACGGTTGGGCTGATGTTTATTGGCCGGACTTCCGTTGGCCGCACTCGAATGTTCCTGAAAATGGCTATCCATCCATTCAATGGTTTACAGGCGAATGGCCTGACTGGCCACTGCCGCGCGGGCGTTGGCCTCAACCGCAACTATGTCACTCATTTAAAGCAAAGAGGGTGTTGCATTGACACAGCTTAATATCATGCCGCTAAAAATGCCGGGGCAGGGCCGCATTACGCTGGCCATGGCGGTCAAGGCCTGGCCGGTGTTTCTTGGCGTTGGCGAGGGCCGTGATGAGTGGGGCTTTTCGCCACCATCGGTCGATCTGCAAAGCAACAGGCTGGAGCGCCCGGCCGGTTTCGTGCGTGCCCGGCTGTGCGAGTTTGTGCGGCCAGACAATGATGGCGGCATTACTGCCGACGATGGCGCGCGCTGGTCGATCTCGAAAAAACCGACGCCATTCCTCTACATGCTGTTCGTTTTGGGCATGCGCGATCTGCCGGACAAGATTGTCCGTGAGCTCGGTATTTTTCTCGACACCAAACCACACGACAATGTGCCGCTTGGCCGCGAAGTTATCGACATGGCCTATATCGCAGATCACGGCCACTTGCTGGCCATCAAACGTACACCGCCGATTGTCCGCATGGGCTCACGCCATACATTCGGGGAGATAATGAGTTTCTGATGACCGATTTTCCCAAATATCCACTCAAAAACAACCGGGAATACCCGCAGACTTTTGATCCCAAAGACCGCTATATCAGGGCGATTTATCCAAATGGAGAAGAATATCTGCACTCGCACGATCTGAACGACTCCCAAGCCATGCTGGGGCACCAGATCAAGGGTGTTGGCGATGTTTTGCTCAAGGATGGCAATGTTGTACATGGCGGTGTTATCACCGTCCACGGCAAGAGCGGCCGGACCATTCTGGAAAGTGGCGGCGTCTATATTGGCGGTATGGTGCATGATGTCGACGAGGCCAAATTCACCATTCCGGTCGACAGGCTCGTTTCGGTCGGGGTCTGCCTTGTCGAGGATATTGTCACCTATGAGGATGATGTGCGGCTCAAGGGGGCTATCCTTGCCACCGACAGCTATGGCGAACCGGGGGCAGATCGTTTGCGGCGCATTGCCCGCTGGACCTATGACGAGGCCACCTGCGAGGGCGCATTTTTCGAAGTCTATCAGGTCGATCACGGCGTCATCATCGACAAAAAGCCGCCGCCGCAGTTCGATCCGATCAATTCGGCGCTGGCCCGCTATGACCGCGAGGCCAACGGCCACTATGTCGTTTCTGGCTGGGAAACTATCGCCTTGGGGCCAACCGGTGGCGCTCAAATATTCTCCATCGGCGAGGGTACGATAAATGTCTGGGGCAGCAAGGTCACCCGCGAAGCCGCCATGCGCATCGTCGTTGATGAGGATGCTGACCTTTACGAGGTGGAGAGCGAACCGCATATCATCTCGAACAATGCCAGCGGCAACACCAAAATCCTGCTTAATCATGGCCCTGTGGCCCGCATTGATGCTGCCACCATCCTCTCGCAGAAAAAAGAGCGGCTGACGCATGGGGCATATTCCGGTGTCAGTGATCCGTTGCCCGATACCAGCGTGGCGCAGATCATCAAGGTCTCGCAAGGTGGCAAGGTCTACAAAGAAGGCAGTGATTTCACCCGCAAAGGCGACAGCATCGACTGGTCGAAGATGGGCGATGAACCGGCTCCCGGATCCACCTATGACGTGATCTATCGCTATCTCGACACGGTCAAACCGGTGTCATGGGACGACAAGTCGGTGACCGTAAAGGGCGTAGTGCCTGGATCCACCGCCATCATCAAATATCAATGGGCCTTGCCGCGTGTCGATCTCATCGTTGTCAACCGCGAGGGCCGGATCTCCTATATCAAGGGCCACTCGACCATGTACGATCCGTGGCCGCCCAATGCGCCAAACGATATGATCCCGCTGGCCGAGATCGTCAATCACTGGGGCCGCAAGCCGGAAGTCAGGAATGTCGCCACCCATTCTGTGCACTACAACATGCTCGAAACTCACGGCGACATGATCTACGACCTCTATGATCTGGTCGCCCAGGAACGGCTGCGGCGCGACATGGACTCGCGCACGGTGACCACAAAACGCGGCCTGTTTGTCGATTCGTTCCTTGATGACGATATGCGCGATCAGGGCATAGAGCAGACCGGCGCAATCGTCGGTGAGGCGCTGCAACTGTCGATCAGCCCGACCATCAACACCATGGAAAAAGGCGAGGAACCTTTCCTGCTGCCCTACAAGGAAGAGACCGTCATCAGTCAGCCGCTGGTTACTGGCTGCATGAAGATCAATCCTTACATGGCCTTCGAGCCGTTGCCAGCCAGCGTGCGACTGTCACCGGCCGTCGATATCTGGACGGTGGTGCGCACCCGTTGGCTGTCAGATGTAACGCGGCGGATCATTCGTGGCTGGGGCAATCGCTCTCGAACAACAACCTCTCAGGTGACTGAGCGTGTCCGTGAAGAGCGCCGGGCCGCCCAGTTCTTGCGCCCGCGCACAATACGCTTCTGGATCAAAGGTTTTGGCAGCGGTGAAATCCTCGACAAGATCGAATTTGATGGCGTTGAAGTTGCGCCAAGAAAGGTCTGAACATGGCACTTGTAGCAGACAATAATGGCGAGCTGACCGGGGAATTTGACATCCCTGAGAACATTCCTGCCGGATCCAAGACGGTGGTGTTTACCGGCAAGGGGGGCACCGAAGGACGAGCGATATATGTCGGGCGCGGTACGATCATCACGCGCATATTCCGGCGTATTTTCACCACGACCACCATTCGTTGGCAGCAACGAGTGGATCCGCTGGCCCAGACCTTTACGCTGATGCAGGGCTGCCATATCAGCTCTGTGGATGTGGAGTTTTGCAAGATCGGCAAGCGTGAGAACCCGGTGATTGTGCAGATCCGTGAGACTGATACAGGCCATCCAACGCAGGAAGTGGTAGCAGAGGCTACAGTCTCAATGGCCAAGGTGAAAACCGGTCGCTGGACGCGTTGTAAATTCAAATCACCGGTCTATCTTGAGGACGGCGTTGAATATGCTCTTGTCTTTATGTCGGACGATGCGGATCATTCCCTCGCCATCGCCGAACTTGGAAAATTCGACAAGCGCCATCAAAAATGGATGACCGAGCAGCCCTATCAGGTTGGTGTGCTGCTCAGCTCTTCCAACGCCTCGACCTGGACGGCGCATCAGTCACGCGATCTGCGGTTCCAGATTAATGCCGCAAAATTCACCGCCAAAGAGCGCATTGTTGATTTCGGTTCGCTCAAGGTCAAGAGATGCTCTGATCTTCTGGTTGAGGCCGGGATTGAGGAGCCCGCTGTTGATACCAGCGTTCTGGTTCGCGTTACGCGGGCAAATGGCGAACAACTCCTTGTCCATCCCGGCCAGACCATCCGCTTTGACGACTGGATCAGTGAGACCCTGAAAATCGCCTT
>JAKIUO010000091.1 GCA_021647535.1 Hyphomicrobiaceae bacterium | reverse complement strand
CAGATAAGGCCCGAACAGGGTAAGCAGTGTAAACCATATGGCCAGAGAAGCCATGACAAAAACCGCTTTTCGCTCTTTGTAAAAAAATGCACACTTCATACTGAAAAATCCCTCATACACCCGATACCACACTCGTTACTTTCCTTATTTATACATATTAATCAAAAACATAGGATTAATACAGGCGTAAACAGGTGGTGAATACATGCGTTTTTCAGGGATTTATTGCACAATATCACATATAGTCAAGTAACACTCTATTATCCATTTCTTTCAAAACCTTACGATCTGCAATGAAAGGGTTATGGAAAAGCGGGTATCAGGAAAAGCGATTGCTCTTGGGGAAGCCTTTGGGAGCCGGTTTACCGGACTGGGCACGGGCCCCCAGCCAATCTGCCAGATCGTTAAAAGTGTGGGTGCGCCCTGCCGGATCGCGCCACTGCAGGCCAACCGCGCTGTCATAGGTGGTGGCATCAGACAGACCGCCTATATCGCGCTTGCCATAGCGTTGCAATCTTGTCCCCTTGCCGCGTCCCATCTCATTCATCTGATCGAGCGGGAACACCAGCAGCTTACGGTTTTCGCCAATGATCGCCACATGATCACTGCTGGCGGGCACATAAGCGCAGACCACGGCCTCTTCATCGGCCTTGACGTTGAGCACCTGTTTGCCCTTGCGGGTATTGGCGACGACCATTTTTTCCGCCACGATAAAGCCATTGCCGACATTGGAGGCCACCAGCAATTTGCGTTTAGCATCATGCACGTGCAGGCCAACAAAATCAGCCCCCTTCTCCAGATCGATCATCAGACGCACCGGCTCGCCATGGCCACGCCCTCCTGGCAGCGTGCTGGCATCAAGGGTGAAGAATTTGCCATTGGTGGTGAACAGAATAATTTTGTCAGTCGTCTGCGCCTTGACCGCATAGCGCAACTTGTCGCCAGATTTGAAGGTCAGGCTGTCTGTATTATCGACATGGCCGCGCAAGGCACGGATCCAGCCCATTTTTGACAATATAATGGTGACGGGTTCTTTTTCGACCAGGGCGGCGTCCAGATCAATATCGAGATCAGGCACATCATCAAAAGTCGAGCGCCGCTTGCCGAGCGGCGTATCCTTGCCGAACTTCTTGCGGGTCTCGCGGATTTCGCCCGATATTTTTTGCCATTGCGCGCTGTCACTGGCCAGCAGGGCCTGCAAATCGTCGCGCTCTTTCGATAATTCATCATGCTCACGCTGGATCTCGATTTCCTGCAGCTTGTTCAAAGCCCGCAAGCGCATATTCAAAATGGCTTCGGTCTGCATGTCGGACAGATCAAACGTCTTCATCAACACGATTTTGGGCTTGTCCTCAAAACGAATGATGCGGATCACCTCATCAATATTGAGGAAAGCAATCAGGAAACCGGCCAGCACCTCAAGGCGGTGCTCAATCTTGGCGAGGCGATAATTGGTGCGCCGCACCAGCACCACCTTGCGATGGTCGAGCCATTCGAGCAAAACCTGCTTGAGGCCGAGCACATTTGGCACCTGGCCTCGCGACAGCACATTCATATTGAGGCTAAAGCGGTTCTCAAGCTCCGTCACCCGGAACAGGCTTTCCATCAGCACAACGGGATCGGTCGTGCGCGATTTAGGTTCCAGCACAAGGCGCACATCTTCGGCGCTTTCATCAAGCACGTCGCCAAGCAGTGGCAATTTCTTGGCCAGCATGAGATCGGCGATTTTTTCGATCAGGCGGCTTTTTTGCACCTGATAAGGAATTTCAGTGACAACAATCTGCCAGCCGCCACGCGCCAGCTTTTCCACACTCCAGCGCGAGCGCACCCGAAACGCGCCACGGCCCGTCTCATAAGTTCGAATGATGCTGTCGCGGTCATCCACCAGAATACCACCGGTTGGCATGTCGGGACCGGGAATGAATTCAACCAGTTTTTCCGTTGTGGCGTTGGGGTGCTTGATGAGATGCAGCGAGGCATCGCAAAGCTCACCGACATTGTGTGGTGGAATATTGGTCGCCATGCCCACCGCAATACCCGCTGAGCCATTGGCCAGCAGATTGGGAAAGTTGGCGGGCAGAACCGTTGGCTCCGAACCCTCACCATCATAGGTTTCCTTGAAATCAACGCTGTCTTCTTCAATGCCTTCAAGCAAGGCCCCGGCGACATCGGTCATGCGCGCTTCGGTATAACGCATGGCGGCGGCGTTATCGCCATCGACATTACCAAAATTGCCCTGGCCATCGACCAGCGGGAAACGAACCGAGAAATCCTGCGCCAGACGCACCATGGCGTCATAAATCGACTGGTCGCCATGGGGGTGATAGCTCCCCATGGTTTCCCCAACGATCTTGGCGCACTTCTTGAAGCGACCCTCAGGATTGAGCCGCAGCTCGTGCATGGCATACAGTAAACGGCGATGCACCGGCTTCAGGCCATCGCGCACGTCCGGCAAAGCCCTGTTCATGATGGTGGACAAGGCATAAGCGAGATAACGCTCCTCAAGGGCTTCCTTGAGATTTATGATCGGCGAACCGCCATCAGGCGGGAGAATCGGTTTATCACTCATGTGGTCCACGCCTAAAGCAAGTGAGTTGTTTCCTCAACCCCCACAAATAAATCTGTGGGAAATCTCTCAAACGCAGAACTCGCTTTGCGACAGGGCTACCACCCCCTTGCAAATCGGGGTTTGGGGACTGGCCTTCCAGAGCGCTAAGTTGAAAAGGCAATATAACAAAACGTCATCAACTCAGTTGCATATCCCTTATTCTGGCGTTTGCGATTGTGGCCAGTTTTCGGGCTGTTGCGGTCAGGGCGACGATTGGCTTTTTGCCATTATCGCGCAGCCTTTGATAAAAGACCTTGAGGTCTTCATTATACCGCACGGCACTCAGAGCCGCCATGAACAGAATTTTGCGCACCGCTGGCCCGGCCGCCTTTGACTGATCGATAGCCACTATATGTGCCGCCATTGCCCTTGGCTGGGAGAAGTCTTCAGCGCTGGGTCAGATATATGGCTGCCTTTATGGCTTCAATGGGAACCAGCCAATCATTCCTCTCTCGACCAGCTTAGCTGGTCTGGCCCAAACCCTCCTCTCCGCCATTTTCATTTTCCTCATCCTGCTCGCCCTGCGCAACAAATTCAGAATCAAATAACCTCCTCTACATCATGGGGTTTGGGGACTGGTCCCCAATGCCATCTGCAAAGATGCCCGTCCGGCGAGGACATGCCCGCAAGGGCAGAGGCGCTAAACACCCACCTTAAAATAATTCTCCAGAAAGCGCTCATAGATCTGCGTTAGTGTTTCGATATGCTCCACTGGCACCTGTTCATCGACCTGATGGATGGTTTTGTTGACGAGGCCAAATTCGATGACCGGGCAGATGTTTTTGATGAAGCGGGCGTCTGATGTGCCGCCGGTGGTGGAGAGTTCTGGTGTGAGGCCGGTGATTTGCGTAATGGCTGCTGACAGGGTTTTCGTCAGATCGTCATTGGTTTTTGTGACGAAGCTGTCCCCCGAGACGCGAAAGTCCAGTTCGACTTCATAGGGTGTATCGGCGAGCGCTGCCTTGATCCGGTCGCGCATGAGCTGTTCGAGACTGCTCGGGCTATGGGCATCGTTGAAGCGGATATTGAAGCGGGCGCTGGCTCTGGCCGGGATGACGTTGACCGCTTCATTATTGACCTGCAGATCGGTGAATTCGAGGTTGGAGGGGATGAAAGTGTCGGTGCCATGATCCAGCGGCTCGTTCAGTAATGTGCTCATCAGCATGGCCAGCCCTTCGATGGGGTTATGGGCAAGATGCTGATAGGCGACATGGCCCTGCTTGCCGATAATGGTTATGTCACCATTCATGGAGCCGCGTCGACCAATCTTGATCATCTCGCCGATTTTGGCCGGATTGGTCGGTTCGCCAACGAGGCAATGATCTATTTTCTCGCCGTTCTCCTTCAGCCAATCGAGCATTTTAACCGTGCCGTTAATGGCTGGCCCTTCTTCGTCTCCGGTGATCAAAAAGCTGATGGAACCAGCGGGTTGCCCCTCATTTTGCGCCAGAAATTTTTCGACGGCGGCGATGAAGCAGGCAATAGAGCCTTTCATGTCTGCGGTGCCGCGCCCGAACAATATACCTTTGTCTATGAGCGCTGCAAAAGGCGGATGGCTCCAGTCTCTCTCATCGCCCACCGGCACCACATCAGTATGACCGGCAAAACAGATATGCGGGGCGCTGTCGCCGATCCTTGCATAAAGGTTATCCACATCCGGCGTGCCTTTCTCGGCAAATGGCAGGCGCGTGCAGTTAAAACCAAGCGGCTCAAGGGCGGCTTGCAGATAATCGAGTGCGCCCCCTTCAACCGGGGTGACGCTTTTGCACTGCACAAGCCCGATGGTATGCTTCAAGGCTGCACTGTCATTCATCTGTTTTTCTTCCACTTTACTGTCCCTTGCCCAGATATTTACATTCAATCCCTGCCAAATACAGCGTGCGTAAGGCTTTGGCAACCATATGGCGCTACTGTTCAAGCATGTTCAAGACGGAAAAACTTTCCGGACATATCAGCGTCTGAAAAACAGTGAGTACGAAATAATGAAATCAGCAGCCCCCGCCCAGGCAACAGAGCAACTTATCAATCAGTTCAGTACCACCATGCGCAATCACCTGCGTGAGCACACGGATGGTACGAATATCAACAAGTCCAGCCTGCTGACCACCGATTATCTCAACCATTATTCTGGCATGGTGATGCTGCTGGAGCAATTGCCACAAACCCCCGAAGAGCTCATTATCTATCTGTTGTCATGGGAACCTGTGGACTATGAGACACATTTTGAAACATCGGGTTTTCGCGATGGCGATCTGGCCATACGGGCCTATCAGCGCTCGCCCGAGGATATCCGTGCCAGTTTTGACCGCGTGATCACAAGCCTGCATGAAGAATCGCTAAAAGCCCTTGCCCTGGTGCGCATCCAGGCAGAAGCTGGCAACCGGCAAGCGCTCACCGAAACCTGCGAAACAAGTGCCCCCGTTTTGCGCCATCTCATTGATGAAGCCGCCGCCATCATCAATCAGCACTCCTATTCACAAAACGCTATTGATGACTATTTTGTCGAATAGGCTGTAGATCGGACCTGGCGTCATTTGCCCCCCTGCCCTTGGCATTCTTGCATTTTTTGGCTAGTTTCGTGCTGATCGTCATGATTGAGTCACCTGATCCAGATATGGATGACGAAAAGTTGCAGGGGATAAAACCGCAAATGATACACCAAACAAGTTTCGCCAAAACCCTGGCCAAAACCCTGATTACCGGCTTTGCAACGCTCAGCCTGCTGGCCGGTAGCGCCATCAATTCAGCGCAGGCCCAGCGCCAGTCTGCCCTTACTGATAGTCAGGAACATCGCCCCTATGATCCCAAGCTGATGCGCCTTGCCGAAATACTGGGTGCCACACATTATCTGCGTGAACTGTGCAATGCCGAAGAAGGGCAAAGATGGCGCGAGCAAATGGATGCCTTGATTGATGCCGAGGGCACATCGGCCAAACGACGCTCGCGGCTGGTGCGAAAATTCAACCGGGGCTATAAAGGCTATCAGCGTACTTATCGCACCTGCACAAGGCCCGCCACGCTCGCCATCAACCGTTTTTTAAAAGAAGGGGCAACCATCTCCCAGGCCATCATCAGGACCAGCAAATAGAGTGATATCCCCGTCCTCCCAACAAAACGGCTCTTTATATTCTGGGGAAATTAACCAGTTTCAGTAAGTTTTCAGCCTTTTTTTGTTCCCCCGTGCTAAGTGCTTTGCTGATTTCGTAATTCAAACATTGCCAGCCCTAGGGGGGAATTTGCAGCAGATGAAACTCATCCAAATCGAGCGCAAGCAAACCAAACACAGAAACGCTCTACACTATATTCTGGACGCATGGGATGAGGCCCTCGCAAACGGTGTCGAAGATGATACGCTGGCAACAGCTGCCTTGTTCACAGCATTGTCTGCCCTCGTCGACAATCACGGCGAAGAAGCCGTCAGCGCCTTGACTGAACGCCTTGCCAAACGCATCGAAAAAGGCGAGTTTTCAGTCGGCCACATCACCCACTAAAGCGTTTTTTGACCAGGCAAAACGCCCGCCCTCTCCAGACAAAAATCAGCCTTCCTTAACGGTTAAGTTGAATTTAACCGCGTTCAAATATAATTTGGGCGCGGGGAAAAATTTAACTGACAACTTTGAAGGGAAACTGGTGTGTCAGCAAATCACAAGAATAGCTTTGAACATTCACTGGTCATTGGGGAAAAAACATTTTCAGGCCTGATTGAAGACACAGTGCCGGTCTGGCCTCAAATGTATGAAGTTCTTTATGCTTATGAGACGGGCGAAAATGGCGCTCTCATTGAGGCTATTAACAAGCTCAAAAAGGTCAATGACGGCCTCAATGCTGATGATCTGCAAAAGATCCATGAAGACCATTTCTGCAATGCCGACATGCTCAATGTTTCAGAAGATATTGGCACACGCATCAGCGATGAGATCCTCAAGATCATTGCCGCCATGGACACCGCCGGTCAGCGCTCTGATGAATGCGATGCCGCCCTCACGAAAATAAAAACAAAATTTCCCAGCGTCAAAACGCCTGAACAACTGCATGGCGTTGTCGAAATTCTGTCTGGCATTACCAAGGCCATCGCCGACAATAATAAAAGCCTCACTTCAAAACTTCAACAGTCATCACAACAGATCGATGTCTTGCACAAGGATCTTGAGCAGGCACGCAATGAGAGCAACACCGATGCCCTCACCGGCCTGGCCAATCGCAAGAAATTTGACAGTGGATTACGAAGCGCTCTGGATGCGCTTGAAGAAGACAAGGCCCCGTTGACATTGCTGCTGGTCGATATTGATTTTTTCAAGAAGTTTAATGATACTTATGGCCATCAGACCGGTGACCAGATCCTGCGTCTGGTCGCCCATACCCTGCGCAAGGGCCTGAAAGGGCGTGACCTGCCCACCCGCTATGGGGGAGAAGAATTTGCCATCATTCTGCCGGGAACAACAAGCGACAATGCCCTTATTGTTGCCGACCAAATCCGCGAAACCATTGCCGCCAAAGAACTCATCAAGAGATCAACCGGCGAAAATCTGGGGCACGTGACCATTTCAATCGGCATCGCGCAGGCTTGTGAAGGCGATAGCCCGAGCCGTCTTATCGAACGCTCCGACAAAGCTTTGTATGAAGCCAAGGATACAGGGCGCAACCGCTGCGTCATCGCCCCTGCCGCTTCTTGAGGCTGATAACAGAACGTATAAGGCTGTCTCCGTCGCCTCCCGGGTGAAGAACCCGGGGAGCACGAAGAAGGTCAGCCTTTTGCGGACTGGTATTAGCGCCCAGGCATTAACCTTCCTCTCGCCCTTTACAAGAAGTTCGTCAAGGACAGTTTCGAGAGCATCGAGGTCACCTGATAGCTGGCCTGCAACTGGGTTTGCATACTCAACAGTTTGGCAGCGGTGGTGTTGAGGTCGGTGGTTTCAATATCGCTTAGAAAGTTCGTCAGCATATTGTCTTTGGCTTCAAAACTTTTGTCCGCTTCGCCCAGGGAATTCTGGGCAATGGCCAATTCTCCAACAATCCGGTCAATGCTTTTGTCACGCACAGAATCCCCCAGATTGCCGCTGACGCGATCTCTCATTTCCGAATAGCGATCTGAATCATTGACGTTGTCCTGGTCAAAAGTCGCGCTCGACATGATGGCGAACTGTTTGATCATACTGCTAAACGGCGTTTCATCGGCGCGCGCCCCATAAGGCACCAGCCTGTTTTCGCCGACCCGCGCAAGAGAAGATTCGCGCGCTGGCGTCGCAGACTTATCGCCCCTGTACCAGTCAACCGTATCAGTGGCGCTGGCATCGCGCAGACCCGTAGCGCTGTCAAAAGGGGGGCCATCAACGCGCTGAGCAGCAGCACTCCCGCTGACGAAAAAGTCATCCGCCGCCGCCTGCATGGAAGCAGGCCGCAAGGTCGTGTCAGCTTCTTTTATCAACAGAGTTGAAAGGGCATCCTCGAAACTGGTTGCCGTTGCCGCGCCATCGGCACCCACCAGAAACTCACCTTCTTTCAACTCGCCAGAGGTCCGCGCCGTTAGCGCCAGCTCGGTTTGTGTGCCATCGGGCATATCCAGGGTAATATATAATTTCTGGCCATCATCTGGCAATGGCGCGGCAAAATCCACCGACAAAGAAGAGGGAGAACCGGCGGGCTCCGTAAGGGTCGCCCCGGTTAATTCAGAGCGCGCACTGGCCAGCTTGAAGCCAAACGGGCTGGCGGCATCCTCTGACAACGTCACATTGGCCGGTCCGCTCGCGCTTGTCACCAACCGACCCTTGCCATCTGCGCCAATATCCGCCTGGCGGCGTTCATCCATGATCTGGCGAAAACCCGCCATGCTGCCCGCACCATCAAGCAATTCATCGGGGGGGCGCACCGGCGTTTCATCGGTTTTGGCTCCCGCAAACAATTGCCGTCCGGCGACATCGGTATTCAGCAGATCAACGGCTTCCGCCAACCTTGATCTGGCCTGCACCTGCGTTTGCGTCTGGCCATTGCCGAGCACTTCAAAGCCCGCCACCAGCAGCTGGCTGCGCATCTCCGTGCCCTGCGTCCGCATCTGGCCAACCACCGCATCCATGACCTTGACCCTTGTCTGCGCCAGGGAGATGGTATCGCGAAATCCCTCGATCTGTGATTTTTCGGCCCGCAAAGCCAGCGCCATGGAGCGGTCACTGCCAAGCCCGCCATAGCTCGTTGCAACCTTGCCGCTGGACAGCTGGCGCGACAGATCAGAGATCTCGGTTCTGTTCTTGGAAATCTCCCGTATCAACACGGATTGCAGGCTGGTTCCAATACGGCTCATGGCTTTTGACCCTGTTCAAATGATGTCTGTTTGGTGCGATATCTTTACGCGCAATACAACTGACCTCAATCAAGCAAGTCTAAAACCCTAATCCTTTAAAACCCTTTAAATCCGCAGGAGCATCTGCATCATCTCATCGACAGTCTGCATAATGCGGGCATTGGCAGCATAAGCGTTTTGCAGGCTGATGAGCTTGGCCAGTTCTTCATCGACCTCGACACCGGTTTGGCTATCGAGTTTTTGCTCTAGCGCGCTCACCACAATTTTTTGCGACAGATCGGCCTGTTTGGCACTGGCCGCATTGCCGGTCTGGTCGGCAATCGACTGACGGAAAAAATCAATAATCGACCCTTTGAAGGGGGCGCGCGCCGAACCTATCCCCGCCTTTGGGTCAAAGGATATTTGTGTCTTATTGAGACGGTCGGCAATGTCCAACGGTCGGCTGGCATCGCCAATTGCCGTATCTGCCGAGAAGCGCACCAGCAATTCATTATTTTCAAAAAGGCTCTTGTTGACGCTCAAACGCCCGGCCAGACCGACCTTTTTATCGCCGCCATCAAGCGAGCCACTATAAACGGTTTGGGCACCCTGCCCGTCCATGAACAAGGGAAGTCCTGTTTTGCCATCCTGCAGCCCGGTGGTCGTCTGGGTCGAGGACAGGCTGGAAATCTGCGTTGTATTGGCTGCGCCATCATCGACAAAGGCCAGTCCGGTCGCGGTCGCAATGGCATTAATGGCTGGAGCCAGCTGCGCATTGATCGCCCCGGCGGCCGCTGCAAAACCAGCTGAAAAATCAATGCCGATGACCTCATCACCAACAGTTGCCGTCTGGTCATTTGACAAGGGCAATTGCGATGGATCGTCAACCCGGACAAAGGTAATGTTTCTGTTCGTGCCGTTCTCGCTAAAGGATAGCTCGATTGTGTTGCCTTGTTCCAGCGCACCCAGATCAATCTGCAAACCACTGGACGCGCCACTGGTGGCTGGTGTCCCGTCTACCACATTATCTGACATGGCGCGGGACAGACCTGCTGCCATTTCATCGAGCTGTGCCTGCGTTTCCACCAGCACATTATCACGCATATTGATAAGCGCACCGATGCGCCCAGAATCGAGCATACCATTATTAATGAGGTCCAGCTCATAGCCATTGGACGAACGAAGCGTAACAGTGCCAACGCCGCTTTTGCTTTCATCCGGGCTATATTTTGTACCAGCCACAATGTTGCCGCGCCGGTCAAAGTCAAAATGCGCCGCTGTCCCTTCAAGCAGGCTGTTGCCGCTTTTTGAAGAAATCGAAATGGTGCCGTTTTCCTTGGGCTCCACGCGAATTTCCATATTTTCGGACAAGCGGCTAAGCTGGCGGTCGCGTTCATTGAGCAGTTCCGAACGGGCCGGATTGAAATCATCCATTCCGGCTACGCGATTATTGATGTTTTCCAGTTTTTGCAGACTGTCATTGATATCATCTACGCTGGTGGCAATCTGATCCTCGGCCAACTGGCGCAGGTTTTGAACATCTTCCGAAAGACTGTTCAGACCAGAAGCCAGCTTTTCTGCCGCACCAAGGGTCTGCTCACGTGACACATAATCGTCTGGCGAGGTCGAAAGCTGTTGCAAGGACGTGTTAAAGCCGTTGAGCAGACTATCAAGAGAACCGGCTTCTCCGGGCACCCCGAACAGCTGATCAACCCGCGATAAAAACGTGCTGTTGATCGCCGTTTCAGAAGATCTGGAGGTCTCAAGCCGCACCTGATTTTCCAGATAGCGATCACTGGCGCGCGAAATGGCACCACGCACGCCACTGGTGACGCCAAGGCTCTCGGGCCGTAAATCCTGACGCTTATAGCCATCAACATCCGCCTGCGCGACATTGTTGGCGACGCTCGTCAAGCCGCTTTGCACGGTGCGAAGACCGGAGCTGGCAATACTGAGTGCGTTTATCAAA
Organism: Hyphomicrobiaceae bacterium; assembly: GCA_021647535.1. GTDB lineage: Bacteria > Pseudomonadota > Alphaproteobacteria > Rhizobiales > JAKIUO01 > JAKIUO01. The sequence goes on along the minus strand of JAKIUO010000091.1, from coordinate 940 downwards.
CCCATGAGGCTATCCTAAATTAGAGGGCTGCCCTAATGCTTTGTTCAAAATCAGATATAGGGGGCCAGACACTCACTCCTGGCTCCCCACATCACGCAGAGGCATTCTAAGCTCTAGCGAACCATATTCAGGGTTTCTTCCATCATCTTGTCGCCTGTCGAGACAATCCGCGTATTGGCCGCATAGGCCTGCTGCGTGACGATCAGTTTGGAGAATTCATCGGCGATATCCGTGTTGGAGGATTCAAGCGCGTTAGAGATGATGTTGCTGATCGAAGAAATAATCGGCCCCCCGGAGGCAGCGGTCTCGCGAAATGCGCCGCCATCTGACAGGAGCCGCGCTCATGGGCACCGGCGGCATCATGGCCATGGGCTGCACTATCGGACAGGGCATGACAGGCATTGCCTCCCTCTCCGTCACGGCCTTTCTGGCCACAGGCGGAATCATCGCCGGTTCCGTACTGGGCATCCGTTACCTGATCGAAGGCCGCCTGCCGGATCTGGCTTCCCTGGTTGCCCGCCTGCTGGGCAACCGCTGAAGCAGTGTCGGTGTCGCGCACTCCTCAGTCGTCAGGACGTTTTTCCGTCCCCGTCCGGCGGCGGTGTCTCATGAGTATGAGAGGTTGGTACCTCTCCCTCGTCCACGCGCCTGGAGAACTCCGTCTCGCCACCTTCGGCAAGAATCCTTGCCTGTTCGACCCATTTCTCACGGATGATGCGCCCCCTGAACTTGAGCTTCTCGTCCACTTCCTCGATTTCCTTCTCTGTCCAGGCCGCGATTTGCGAGAAATGGTAGATTCCCATCTCGTTGTGAATCTGATTGATCTTGCTTCCAATCCCCTTGATCCGGGTCAGATTGTCCGCCTTGCCGCCAATTGGGCCAGCCAGCCCCCAAGGCTTCACGGCCTCGGCTGCAGCAGACTCCTCTTCGGCCTTCCGGG
>JAKIUO010000299.1 GCA_021647535.1 Hyphomicrobiaceae bacterium | reverse complement strand
CGTTTTCCTATCATCAAATTCAAAAAAGCAGGGGTTCGGGGAGGCTTTCCCCGAATGGGCCAAGGAGCAGACAGAGGGCGATAGCTCATTCGCGAAGCGAGTTGCCTGAGAATTGAATGGCCCTGGGACAAGTCCCCAATGCTGTTGTGCACGCTGCCCGCCCGGCGAGGGCAGCGACGCCAGTCGCTTTAGCCAAAGCCGATGAGCAGAACGATCATTTCTTTGATTGATTTTCCGGCAAAAACAGCACCTGCATCGTGGTTGGTGATGAGGATGTAGCGGACCATCAAATAGCACAGAGCCGGGACGGTGATCGCCTGGAAGGCCATAACAAGCCTGGAGGGGATCTTGCTCTTGAAGTGGCTGACAATGACCCGGATGATTGACGACACAATCATCAAAACGATCATTCCTTCCGTGAATACAAAAATCCGGTCGGACAGGGTCGCGGTTGCGGAATTGAATTTGGGAATGGAGAAGTAAAGCGCGATCGTCGACAACAGGGCTGTCACCTGAATGGCAACAGCTGATTCAACACGTGCAGTCGGCATGAAAATAGACGCATAGGCGACGAGGACAATCAGCGCCAGTGGTATGATGACACGTAAATAATAGTTAAAGGTCAGGCGCTTGGCGATCCAGGTGAATTTGTAATTATAAAAGTTGACCACCTCCTGGTTCGTCATGTGATTGTCGGCGAGCGTAACTGTACTCGTATCAAAGCCTATATAGCTATTATTACTGCCTTCCAGCAGCCTCCAGCCCTCGATGAAAATATTTTTATCACGAAGATTGGCGGGCGGTGGTTGGACGAAAACCGGCAGGGTTGAATCGCGTGCCTGAACTGAAATGGTAAAGGGTTGCTGGTCAAAGGGGTAGCGCGTCAGATCCGGATCAAAACGAAAACTGCCCGAAACCTTGTAGAGGCGTCGTTTGCCGTGGCTATGCACGGCGGGGGGGCTACCATCAATTTGCCGGGTGTGAATGAGCGGGCTGCCATTGTCCTGACTGAGCATGGCGTTTGCGAATTCAAAACGCTCAAGGCCGACATTTTGATGGCTGGCGACCGAGGCGTAAAATTCGGCGTCGAAACTCTTCTTGTTGCTGTCCACCGATACGATACGCATCACATCAATGCTGAAATAGGCCACGGGTATCTGGGTGACTCTTTTGCCGTCCGGCTTGTACTGGGTTTTCCAGATGACAGGGCGGTCGCTGGCCTTTACCCACCATCTGATCAGGCTGAGCTGCGCCCGCGAGTGGCTATCTGTGAACGACCAGTCACGAGCAAGGCCATGAAACACACGGCGGCCAGGACGATAGGCAAGCAGTCTGGAAACAATATGGTTGCGCATGGCACCAGGGGTCAGAGGTTGCCCGGTGTTTTCGGCAGCTTCTTTGAGCCAGGACAAAATGTCGAGATAGGAAAGCGCCCTGATCGCTTCGCTCTGGTCGAGGGCATTGAGGCGATCAAAATCGGGCTGGCGTAGCAGTTTTGCCAGACGGCCATTTACGACATTGGGGGTCATGGGGTCGAGTTCGAACAGATCACCAAAATAAAGATTGCCCTGCAGGCTGTTTTTGGCATAGTCGATGCGGCCATTGACAAAGAAAACGGGTATGTCGAGCCCGGCTATGGCGAGCTGTCTCAGGACGTCTGTCGCGCGAGAAATACCAGCTGAAAGGCTGATGATGCCGGGTTTTTTTTCCTTTATTTCAGCAATCGCCGCTTTGATTGCCCTGTCATAGCGGGGGGAGTTCCGCGCGGGCAGGCGATGAATGGAGATGAGATCCACCCGATCTTCGACGGGACCGAGCGCCTCACGATATCTTTTTACATTTCTGTCATCTGCTGCGCCGATAAAAATTGTGCTGGTGTAATTGTCCGCGATGAAATTCGTATAGGCGCGGATATCATCGCTGGCAGATGTTTTTATGGTGAAAATATTGGGATAGCTGGCAAACAGGCTGTCATCGGAAATTTCCGAGATGAACGGAACCTTGTGTTTGCCGATGGCTTTGATGACTTTTGTGCCCTGTGTCGGGCTGACAAGTCCATAAATGGCGATCAGGCTTGGATCTTTGAGGGCCTCGTTGACAAGGCTTACGGTTTTGTTTTCATCGGCTTCATCATTGAGAACCTTCAGACGCAGGGGGATGCCATTAATGCCACCCGCCATTTTGCCATGCGGCCCGGATGACGCGACGAATGTAACGATGTCGGACAGAATACCAGGTTATGTTGATGCCTTTGGCACCCGACCTGCGACCGGCGTTACGGCAGTCTTTGGGGGAACACCCTGCAATGTTTTTCGC
>JAKIUO010000090.1 GCA_021647535.1 Hyphomicrobiaceae bacterium | reverse complement strand
CCTGTCTGAAGTTTGTCGAGCTGCTTTATGAGGCCGGTTTGCCGCCAGAATGGTGCCGCTATGTGCCTTGCGATAATGAGGTGGCCACGCAAATGGTCACTGATCCGCGCGTCGCTTTCTTCTCCTTTATCGGTTCGGGACGTGTGGGCTGGATGTTGCGCTCCAAACTGGCCCCCGGCACCCGTTGCGCGCTGGAGCATGGTGGCGTTGCCCCGGTGATTGTTGAGGAAAGCGCAGACATTGAGGCCGTGATCCCGGCGCTGGTCAAGGGCGGTTTCTATCATTCCGGGCAAGTCTGCGTATCCGTGCAAAAGGTTTTTGCGCCTGTACAAATGGCCGGGGAATTGGCCAACCGGATCGCCGCTCAAGCCTCACAACTGGTCGTTGGCAATGCCATTGAAGAGGCCACCCAATGCGGCCCGCTGATCCGCCCGGCTGAAGTTGACCGCGTCGCCAAATGGGTCGATGAGGCTGTCACAAAGGGAGCAGGTCTGCTGACCGGCGGCAAGCCCCTTGGCGCAACCACCTATGCGCCGACCGTATTACTCAACCCCGGTGCCGACACGACCATCTCGCGCCAGGAAATATTTGGCCCGGTGGTCTGCGTCTATGGCTATGAGCAAATCGATGAAGCCCTCGCGCGCGCCAACGCCCTGCCCTTCGCCTTTCAGGCCTCGGTGTTCACGCAAAACCTCAACACCGCGACACGCTGCATCAACGAGCTCGAAGCCGCCGCCGTTATGGTCAATGACCACAGCGCCTTTCGCGTCGACTGGATGCCCTTCGCCGGACACCAGACCTCGGGCTATGGCACCGGCGGCATCGCCTATACAATGCACGATATGACAGAGGAAAAACTGGCGGTGATCAAGCTATGAAACAAATCCCACGAAATTCTTACGATAATTTTCGTAAATATTAGAATTTCGAACACTCGCCTCTTGATTTATTACGAAACATTACGTATATAAAGGGAGGCCAATGAAGTATCTGCTTATCAAGGCTTTGCAAAAAGGTGATTTCCAGCATGAGGCATACAATGATATTGACGACAAAAACTTACATATGTGTGTAGAGAACGACCAATGAGTTTCCGTGAAACGAAATATTTGGTTATTAAGGCTTTGCAAAAAGGAGAGTTTCAGCATGAAGCACGCAATGAAATCGACGACAAAAACCTGCTGAGTACGGGAGAAATCAGCACAGAAGAAATCATCGAGGTGATTGATCGTTGCAACGGCACACACCATAGCTGCTCCGAACATCACTTTCTGGAATCGGTTAAGGTTCATGTTCTGAAGCGAGATGACTGGTATATAAAGTTCTATTTTATTGACCCTGATACGTTTTTTATCAGTGTTCACAAGTGAGAAAGATTATGAAATTCTATCATGCAGGTGATAAAAGCAAGGCAGCCTGCGAACAGTGCAAAAGTCTGGTCACAACAACATTTGCCTATCGCGACGTGCCTTTTCGTCATGCAAAAGGGCAGGCAAAAGACCTGCTGGTCGCCGTTTGTGATGAGTGTGGTGATGTTGTATCCATTCCAGCCCAGTCCACACCCGCTGTCAGGGAAGCCAGAAATCATGCTCTTCACTCTGTAGAAGTCAAACTTCCCGTTCCTTATGTCGACATGCTGAACGGCGGAGCCTATCGCATTGCTCCTGAAGCTGGCCCTGGCTTTAAGAAGAGCCTGCTGGCTTATTATTTCAGAAAATATGCGCAAGCTCCAGACTTGTTGGAAGAAGCACAAATAGGGCAGATTGCATCTGAAATACCCTTGCAAAGAAAGGCTATGAAAGACCTGCCTATCGCACGTCTTTCATTTAGGTATAGTGGTCCCGTGATCTCTGACATTGATGTTTTAACTGATCGGCTATCGATAAACAGAACCACTCTGGTAGCCTGCATGGCCAGAAAAGTGGAACAGGAAATTATTGAGCCAGAGCAACCAGCCGAGTTGACTACCCTTCGCAATATCGCAGCTGTCGTTAATGCCTAAAGCTCCTCCCTTCTCCTCGTCAAGCATGTCCTGCATCAGCCGCCAGAAAGGCCGGATCAACGCCTAAAAGAGCGAGAGCGCGCTCATATTTATCATCAAAATCGGCGTTAAAAACCAGATCCGCGTCAACGGCGCAATGCAGCCAGCCATTTGAAGCCAGCTCATTTTCGAGCTGCCCTGGAGCCCAGCCTGCATAACCAAGCGCCAGAAAAGACCGGGCTGGCCCTTTGTCACTGGCAATGGCACACAAAATATCAACGGTGGCGGTCAGGCAGACCCCCGACTTTATGGACAGGGTGCTTTTCTCGGCATTATAGTCGGCGCTATGCAACACAAAGCCACGGCGTGTATCGACTGGCCCGCCCACGTGAACCGGCTTATAGGCCAGATTTCCTTCAAGGGAAGACAGCTTTTCATCGTCAGAAATTTCCAATTGATCAATAAGGTCACCAAAATTGATCTCACTGTCTGGCTGGTTAAGGATGATCCCCATGGCCCCGTCGTTTGAATGGGCGCACATCAGAATCACAGCACGTTCAAAACGTGGATCCTTCATCCCCGGCATGGCAATCAACAACTGACCACCCAGAAAATCGGCAGCGCTCAAATCGGATGTTTTAAACTTCTGTTTACTCATGATAATGAGACTAACCAGCGCCCGACCTTTTGAAAAGCTTTTTTTGCAGGGGCTGAATGAAGCGTGCGTCTCATATATCACAAAGTTTTGTCTGGATTTAAGCTCGCAAATCATAGTATAAGTTAGAACAATAATAATTTATTATGGAGCAAATAGAATTGAGCTCTCAACTTTCTAGAATAATTTTGATGGTACGCGGACTTACAAAGCAAGTCGGCGCAATCTGTGCGCTTGTCTTGTTGTCCCTGTCGTTTTCCGCTTCGCAAGGGATGGCCCAGTCATCATTTTTCAGTTCCGCACGCTCTTACAGCAGCAGTTCTGTCCAAAGCTCATCAATCCAGATCCCCGTGCGCCCCACCGCCAAAAGCCGCATGGCCTCAGGCTGGAAGAAGGGCCATAAATCGCGAACCCGGATTATAGCCGGGGATAGCAATTTTTCGGCCAGTCGGACCACTTATGCGGGCGTTCATTTGCAAATTGCTCCAGGATGGAAAACCTATTGGCGCTCACCTGGTGATGTCGGTGTCCCCCCCAGTTTTGACTGGAGCGGCTCACGTAACCTTAAAAACATACGCATAAAATGGCCCGCCCCCAAAGCCTACAAAGATGCTTATTCGACAAGTATTGGCTATAAGCACGAGGTTATACTGCCCCTTGAAATCACCGCCAAAGACAAATCAAAACCAGTTGATGTCAAATTGCGTTTTGCCTATGGTATCTGCGCCGATATTTGCGTGCCGGTCGAAACAAAACTTAAACTGACCATCCCGACGCGTCAGAGTGGTTTTAAAACTCTGCTGTCACGCTATCAGTCGAGGGTGCCAAAATCGGTAAAATCCACTGGCAAAGTGATCAACGGCTTTTCAATCCGCAAGGTGACGGTCAACCTCAAGGGCAAAAGACCCCGCATCACCATTGATGCCAGCGTCCCTGATCATACAAAAAAAGCCGAGCTTTTTGCCGAAGCTTCCAACGGTTTTTATCTGCCTCTGCCCATTGGCGAGCGCCCCTCTGCCGGTAATCGACGGCGCTTTCACATTGACCTCACCAAAAGTGATCCCGTCCAACAATTACGTGGTAAAATTTTGGCCCTGACCCTTGTTGGCGATAAAGCAGGTATTGAATACAAACTGAAAATAAACTGACTTTGCCTCTGGTTCCTCATCAGGTTTGAAGCTATATCTTGACTATCAGGATTGGTTTTTAACCAAGAGGCACCAGAGAGGAACAGATATGACGATTTCAGTAGGCGACAAACTACCAGAGACAAGCTTTACCATCATGGGGGCTGACGGCCCGACCGCACGCGACAGCAAAGATATTTTCGATGGCAAAACAGTTGTGCTGTTTGCTGTTCCAGGGGCTTTTACGCCGACCTGCCACAGCACCCATCTGCCCGGTTTTCTCGACAATATTGAGGCTTTTAAAGCCAAGGGCGTTGATGAAATCGCCTGCACGGCCATTAATGACGTGTTTGTCATGGATGCCTGGGGGAAATCTCTCAACACAGGCGACAAGATCACCCTGCTGGCTGATGGCGCTGGCAGTTTCGCCAAGGCGACCGGCCTTGATCTTGACCTTGATGAAGCCGGACTTGGCCTGCGCTCCAAGCGCTATGCCATGCTGGTGGTCGATGGCACAATCAAAGCATTGAACATTGAAGACAATGCCAGTATTGCCGAACAGAGCAGCGCCCAAACCTTGCTTGACGCCCTGTAGGGCCAGCTCCCTGTAAGCGACAAGTTGCGACCAAACTTGCTTCGCAAACGGGCTGCCGCCCGTACCCGCTTGGAGAACGAGTTCCCCAAACCCCTTACTTTTTTAAATTTGATGATAGAAAAACGGGAGGTTTGGAGGGGCTCCTCCAACGGGGTCCAGCGCTCAAATGGCGTAGTGGTAGCGCAAAATATAGAAGGGCTGGCCCCGCGCGAAGCGAGTGAGCGCAAGGATTGAATGGCCCTGGCGCACCCCTCCCAACGCACAAAACAAGGGCATCCGGGCTATTTTAGCCTCGATAATATCGCATTGATCAACGCTGCATCGGCAGGGCGCAAACCATGTGCCCCATGTGAGTAATAGGTCTTTGCCTGGCCGCGCAGGGCCGGAACCATATTCATGTCCTGCCGCCAGCCTACACTTATATCGTCCCCATCTGCCGGATTGCCATCTGTTGTGCGGATGACTGATATATAAACCGCTTTTGGGTGCGGCGTGCGATTGAGCCAACCCAGTATATTATGCGGCCCTTCGCGGCCAAGATCGCGGTAGAGTGTGCGCGAGCGGTTTATGGTGCCAGCCCCCATAAACGGCGCAAACCATGAGAGAGGACTATTGGCAACCGAACTGCCGTAATCAGCCAAACGCGATCCCAGATGGGGTGAAGCGATCGTCAGCAGGGCGTGAATTTTCAACCGACCATTTCGGACGATGGCCAGACGAGCAGCCACCCCCCCTGCCGAATGGCCTACCAATATAAGACGATCCTTTGGATGTCGGCGCTGGGCCAGTGCACTATAGCGCGCAATAAGATCCGCCTGCACAACAAGTGGCGCTTCTGTGGGAATGTCTATTGTGTAAAAACGCTTCTTGCCGCCAATCACCCTGCGCGGGCCAATGACATCGCGCCGCCCCGTTGTCAGATGACCTGCATCGCGCCAGCCCCAGCGCTGCAACCCATGGGTAATCCCCGTACCACGCCAGCTATGGGCTGAGCCAAGATAGCCTGGGACCAGCAACATGGTATCAGCAAGAACAGGTTTTTGCGCCAGCACCAGCAAGGACAATATCAGTATTAATGAGCGCAGCATCTTCGCAACTCCCTGTCAAAAGTGGTTTATGGTGTTTGCCTCACCTATGATTCTCACGTATTTCAACCTTTTCAGCAAGATTTATTGCCAACCAGCGTCAATATACCCTTCTTGTAAAAGAGCGATGGAATTGCCGGCCCGCGCAGACATTCCAACAGCCCTTTTCAGCCGATAGTTGGTCCAGCTTCCATAAATATGGTTGGCAAGCCTCCCTGTCATCGTTTAGACTGATTCAAAAATGCATGAAAATAAATGCAAAAAATCTATAAAACAAATTAAAACGGTGATCGCCAGACGTCGTTTTGCGTGAGAGAAAGAGGGGAATTAAATGAGCTATGATCCCAAACCACGACCTTGGTTTGTCAAACTTTTGCTGATCAGCCCCGTGTTTATTCTGGGGATTTTGTTTTCCCTGGGCTTCAGCACGGCCATGCATTTCACCAATGAAATGGAATTTTGCACGTCCTGCCATTCCATGCAAACCAATCTGCGGGAATATAAAGAGACCATCCACTACAAGAACCATTCAGGCGTTCGCGCCACCTGCGCCGATTGTCATGTGCCAAAAGCTTTCTTGCCCAAAATGGTTGCCAAGATAATGGCCGCCAAAGATGTCTTCCACGAATTGCTCGGCACGCTTGACACCCCCGAAAGCTACAAAAAACATCGCTGGGGTATGGCCACCAAAGTCTGGGCCAAAATGAAAGCAACTGATTCGCGCGAATGTCGTAATTGCCATTCCTGGGAAGCCATGAAGCTCAAGGATCAAGTGAAAATCGGTCGCAAAAAGCATGTGCGCGCCCAGAAAAAAGGCATGACCTGCATTGATTGCCACAAAGGGATCGCCCACGAGGAACCAGATGAGCCCGATGAGGATGAAACACAGCAGACCTCATCAGTTCTTTCTCCATCAAATCATGTGAAAAACAGCGTCATTCGCTAGTTTTCCGGCCTCTTCAATAAATAAAACCCGGAAGTATGTAAGTGACCATTACCTACTTCCGGAAGTATTTATAGAGCTGACATATGTATTTCATATAAACACCACTGCCTACCTGGTGGCTTACTTGAAATATACATAATATATAGGGGATTGTATTAATGATTGCGAATAAGCATCGTAGCAATTAACCTCGCAATCGATTCCTTCAACCAAGATACTTCACGACTAGACAAACCGGAAAATATAAATTACCATCCTTAACAGATGAGCAGATTAGAGATTGTCTGTCATTTAAACCGTGATTTGAACCCGCATAAAAAGAAACTGTCGGCTAAAAATCAGCTGAACCAACAGACAATATGCGGTGTGTCAAGCGATATTGGGAGATTTTTATAGTATATTGAGTTCGTCGCTTTAATGTTGATCCACCGGCTTCCGGCGGGTATTTTTTATGTCTGCAGCAAGGTATGATCTCCATGCCTCTCTTCCGACAAAATCATCCAGCATAAAAGCTTGCGCAATATATCACATTCTTCCCAAATAGAATTGGGCCTGAACCCAAACAATCCCGAGCCAAATAACGGGAATAAACGTCATGATGTTTTCAATACCGAAAATATCTGCATGAAAGTGAATAATCTTCCATAACAGGAAGTTAGCGAGAGAGAAATTGAAAGGAAACCACAACATGGTCATGAAAACCATAACCCGTGTGCTGCTGGTTGCCGGTCTGGCATTTGGAACAACTGGCATCGCGAATGCCAAGGACGCTCCAAAAACCCTGATGGGCGCAAGCGGACAAGCTTTGGCGGATACATGTGCAGGATGCCACGGCACTGACGGATCCAGCGGCGGCCCCGGCACCCCCTCAATTGGCGGTCTGTCAAAAGCCTATATCGTTGATCTGATGAAAGGCTTCAAATCTGGCGACATTCCCTCAACAATCATGGGACGCATTGCCAAAGGCTATAATGCTGACGAAATCGGCAAACTGGCTGTTTTTTTCTCAGGCCAGAAATTTGCTGCTGCCAAGCAGAAATTTGATGCCACAAAAGTTGCTGCTGGTAAAAAGTCGCATGAAAAATATTGCGAAAAATGCCATGCTGACGGTGGTGTGAACATTGAAGATGACACAGGTCGCCTTGCCGGTCAGTGGTCCCCTTATGTCAAAGAGTCGATTGCCGCCTTCATGTCTGGTGCCCGTCCTATGACCAGAAAAATGAAAAAACGGATGAAGAAACTCCACGCCAAGGGCGGTGATGCTGCATTCGAAGAGCTGATGGCTTATTACGCCTCACAGCAATAACAGCATCATTAACAAGGAGACATATGAAATGAGTAAAAAAATAGACCGCAGAAGTTTCATCCGCTCAGCGGGTGCTGCAACTGCAGCTGCCGGTGTCATCGGTATGCCAAGCCTTGCACTTGGTGCAGGTAAAAAAGTTGTTGTTGTCGGTGGTGGTACTGGTGGTGCAACAGCTGCCAAATATCTCAAACGTGCCGACCCTTCAATTGAAGTCACACTGATTGAGCCTAACAAGACCTATTACACCTGCTATCTGTCAAACGTCTACGTCATTGGCGGCGGCAAAGGTATAGACAGCATTGGTCATGGTTATGACGGTCTGAAAAAGCATGGTGTCAAAGTCGTACATGACTATGTGACCGGCATCGATGCCAAGACCAAGAAGATCACTACCAAGGGTGGCGCAACCATCGATTATGATCGCTGCATCGTCTCTCCTGGTATCGACTTCAAATGGGAATCAACCCCTGGTTATGACGAAGCTGCCTCTGGCACCATCGCTCATGCCTGGAAAGCTGGTGCCCAGACAGCTATGCTTCGCAAGCAGCTTGAAGAAATGAAAGATGGCGGAACCTTCTTGATGGCTCCTCCTCCCAATCCGTTCCGTTGTCCTCCTGGACCATATGAACGGGCTGCACAGGTTGCAGGTTACTTCAAAAAGCACAAGCCAAAATCAAAAGTACTGATCCTTGATCCAAAAGGTAAATTCTCCAAATTTGGTCTGTTCAAACAGGCTTGGAGCAAACTTTATGGCTTTAAGGAAGGTTCAGACGATGGCATGATCGTCTGGCGTGGCACGCCTAAAGGCTCCGACGATAATAAAATCGTCAAAGTCGATGTGGCTGGCAAGTCTATTGAAACCGGTTTTGGTTCTGAAAAAGGTGATGTACTGAACATCATCCCTGCTCAAAAAGCTGGTAAAATCGCTTTTGCTGCTGGTCTGACCAAAGGCGACTGGTGCCCGGTTAACCTGCGCACTTTTGAAAGCACCATCCACAAAGACATTTATGTCATTGGTGATGCCGCTGCTGCCAAAGGTCTGCCAAAATCTGGTTATGCTGCCAACTCCGAAGCTAAAGTTGCAGCTGCTGCTGTCGCGGCCTCCCTGGCTGGCAAAGACGCACCGGTTCCAGCCTATGTCAACACCTGCTACTCCATTGCAGGACCTGGCTATGGCTTCTCGGTTGCTGCCGTTTACCGCTTGAAAGAAGATGGATCAAAAGTCCAGAAAGTTTCTGGCGGTCTGACACCAAGTAACGCTTCCAAAGGCGTTCTGGCTAGCGAAGAAACCTATGCGCACAGCTGGTACAAAAATATCACCAACGATATTTTTGGCTAGACTGCGATTGTCAGGGCTCTGGCCCTACAAGCAAAGAACAAAAGAAAGCGAGGCCTTCGGGTCTCGCTTTTTTGTTGGCTTCATATCGTCGGGGTTTCCTCACTCAAAAGAGCACTTAAAATTTTCCGCAATAGCACCAGCGCTTCTTTCCCGGATTGGTCAATCTGAGCACGGATGATTGTACCGTCAACCGCCAATGCCATGGCGTGCGCCACCTTGCCAGATTGCGCAGAAGGCGGCAAAATATCTGCAATGATATTCACCATATCATCCTTGTGGTGTCGACTAATCTCGATAATCTCAGGAAGGGTGCCCGCCAACTCGCTAAGGCTATTGATGAAGGCACAGCCCCGAAAATCATCACTGTCAAACCACTCCGACAATGCGGGACAGATTGCCTCCACATCATTGCCATGATGTTGCAGCCTGCTGATAAACCAGCCCCTCCATAGCTCATGGCGATAATTCAAAAAAGCTATGACAAGATCGTTCTTGCTTGGGAAATGACGATAAAAAGTAGTTTTGGTCACATGCGCCTGCGCAATCAGGCGATCAACTCCTGTCGCTCGAATACCATCGCGATAAAACAGCTCATGCGCCGTGAACAATATGCGCTCGCGCGCACTGGGAGATCGATTTTCAGCAGGTTGCATGGGTGCATAGTAGACAAGTCTGTCTCCCATGTATATAGTGGCCCATGTAGACAGATCTGTCTACGCAGAAAAGACAAGGATACCCCCGTGGAAACCAAGCCTCCCCTGCCTCCTTTTACCCAAGAAACTGCCACCCAAAAAGTGCGAATGGCCGAAGATGCCTGGAACAGTCGTGACCCAGACCGCGTTGTGCTTGTCTACACCAAAGACACAAGCTGGCGAAACCGGGATGAATTTCCAACAGGCCGCGATCAGGTTCATGCCTTTCTCAGCCGAAAATGGGCCAAAGAACAAGAATATCGCTTGATCAAAGAGTTATGGGCAGCTGACGCAAATAGAATAGCTGTGCGCTTTGCATATGAATGGCGCGATGAGCAAGGCCAGTGGTTTCGCTCTTACGGCAATGAAAACTGGCAGTTCAATGAGCACGGATTGATGACACACCGCTTTGCCAGTATCAATGACCTGCCCATCCAACTTTCAGAGCGAAAATTCCATTGGCCCCTTGGTCGCCGTCCCGATGATCATCAAGAATTGAGCGCCCTTGGCCTCTAGAGCGTTTCAGGATTGATATGGGCAGAATGATGCAGATTAAAGCTGAAATGCTCTAGCTCTCCAGTTCCAGATGGTCGGCGTTATGAAATAGAAACCATCATTCAATTCCTGTTTTATCCGCGCCCTCGGCATTTCCCTCACCTCAAAACATTAAATGAACGTTACAGACGGGGTTGCAAACCCCGTCCGGCATGGGTATATCGATACCGTTTACATTAACTGTTCCGATAGAATCCTGATCAATAAATCCTGGCATTTTCACCCCCAATTTTTAAAATAATTTATTTCGTGTCTTCGCTTGATATTTCACAGGAGCGGAATTCCCAACCGGTTATCTTGGCATCCTTGAATTTCTCAAATAATTCGTCGGAACAAAACAAGTCGCTATATAGTGAATCATGCCGCGGATCGTCTGCGTTCCAGCATCCACGCCACAAATGGCGTTTTCCAATTTTTGAGGGGAACAGAAAACACTTTGAATTTGACCAAGTATCAAGCATTATCGTTTTTTTATTGACATGGCTTATGATGGTATCGGATTTTTCAAGATCTACAGCATTGGCACATTGAGTGATATGCATAAAACGATATTTCTGTTCTGTTGGGAGTCCTGTCTTTTCCAGAATGGTATCTATATCATAGAAATGATGAATGCCGGGTTCTAGCTCTTCTATGATTTTCTGAACCTTTTCCGTGACCAGATATGTAAACGAACGATAGCCGATAACATCACAAACACCTGCCCCATGAGGACGTACCAACATCCGATGATTGCCAAGTTGCTTGACGAGTTCTCGCGATATTGGTTGTCCAAAATCGATACAAGAAGACAAACTATCCGGTCCATAAGGTAGTGGTGGCTCCCATTGCGTTCTTGATCCAATCGTTTCATCACGTGTTAAATCTATACGATAAGGCATTTTTGTTCCTCTATTCATTCTGCCATCCTCCCCGCCAAACCGTCTTTGCAACCCCGTTCGCATTGTTCATGCCGCGTTTGTCGTTCATGTCACAAGCTCCACTCTGATCGCACTTACCCCTTAAGCCGCCAGCAACCCCGCCATCATCTGGGCCTCTTTCTCTTTGCCCGCAGTCTCATACAGCGCCTTGGCCTGTTGCCAGTCTTTTTGGGCTTCGTTTGGGTTGGCGAGTTTTGACCAGGCATTGCCCCGGTTGGCGTAGTCAGCCGCAAGTTCGGCCTTGTCGTCTTTGGCGAGATTGAGCTCAGCGCGTTTTGTGAAAATATCGATGGCCTGCCTGAAATCACGTAGAATAAAATGCAGCGATCCCAGATAGCCCAGCGTGTGGATGATGTCTTTCTGGCGCTCGGTTTTTGTCCATATAGCCAGCGCCTTTTCAAACAGGGCCTTGGCCTCTTTAAACTTTTTCTGGCGGCGCAGGATAAGCCCAAGATTGCCGGTAGCTTCTGCCGCCCGCACCTCATCACCCGCCTGCTCAAACCCCGTAATCGCCTTGCTGTAAAATGCTTCCGCCGTGGCGAAATCGCCTTTCATATGGGCCATCACCCAGGGCAATTCAATTCTAACGTAGCCTCGCTTCGCGACGGGGCCAGCCCCGAACCCCGTTGGAGGGCCCCCCTCCAAACCTCCCGTTTTTCTATTTTAAAGTGAAAAAAGGGTGGGTTTGGGAGGCCTCCTCCCAAGCGGGTGCGGGCAGCAGCCCGCTTGGGAAGCAAAGCTTTCGGGAATTGAATGGCCCTG
>JAKIUO010000298.1 GCA_021647535.1 Hyphomicrobiaceae bacterium | reverse complement strand
GCTGAGGTTCAGGAGATCGAAAACAAGCTGAACCATCGTCCCCGCAAATGTCTCGAATATAAAACCCCATATGAGGTGTTTTCAAAGGAACGTAGACAGAATGTTGCATCTCAATGTTGAAGGGGCGTTTTAAAAATAAGGGGGTTTGGGGGAAAACTTTTCCCCAACGGGGCGCGGGGCTGGCCCCGCTCGCGATAGCGAATTAAACTTGTTCCTTCGTCTCGCTGGCAATCAACGCCAATTCCCGCACCAGCATGGCCGCGCCCTTCAGTCTTTTCTCATCATCTTCCCATTCGGCCTTATAAACGATCTTTTGATCGGGCTGGATTTTGACAATCGAGGGGCGTGTGCGCATAAACTGCATTATGCCTTCGGGGTTGGGCGGTGTGTCCTTATGAAAGGAGACCAGTGCGCCTTTGGGACCGGCATTGACGGAAGCAACGCCAGCGACGCGGCACGCCACTTTGATCTTGACGATTTCCAGCAAATGATGGACTTCGCTGGGCAGCGAACCAAAGCGATCGGTCAGTTCGGCGGCAAAACCATCGACTTCTACGGCATCTTGCAGGGTCGACAAGCGCCGATAAAGCCCCATGCGCACTTGCAGGTCCGAGACATAGCTTTCGGGAATGAGAACCGAGGTGCCAATAGAGATTTGAGGCGACCACTGATCTTCGATTTCATCATCATCCCCGCCGCCACCGCGCAGCATGATGACGGCTTCTTCCAGCATGGATTGATAAAGCGCGAAACCGACCTCCTTGATATGGCCGGACTGTTCTTCTCCAAGCAGATTGCCCGCCCCTCTTATATCGAGGTCATGACTGGCCAGCGCAAAACCAGCCCCCAGAGTATCGAGCGATTGCAACACTTTGAGGCGCTTTTGCGCCGGTTCGGTGAGCGTCTTGCCGGGCGGCGTGGTGAAATAGGCGTAAGCCCTTGTTTTCGAGCGCCCGACACGGCCCCGCAGCTGATAGAGCTGAGCCAGACCGAACTGGTCAGCCTTGTGAATAATCAGCGTATTGGCGGTTGGCACATCAAGGCCCGATTCGACGATTGTGGTGGACAGAAGCACATCATATTGGCGGTCATAAAAAGCGTTCATGATGTCTTCCAGCGGTCCGCTGCCCATCTGACCATGGGCCACCGCAACTTTCAGCTCTGGCACCTGCTCGGCCAGAAACTCTTCAATATCGGGCAGATCTTTGATGCGTGGACAGACATAAAAACACTGCCCCCCCCGAAAACGTTCGCGCACTAAAGCTTCACGTAAAATCATTGGATCGAACGGCAGCACAAAACTGCGCACCGCCATACGATCAACCGGCGGCGTCGTGATCAATGACAGGCCGCGCACTCCAGATAGCGAGAGTTGCAGCGTACGCGGGATAGGCGTTGCGGTCAGGGTCAACACATGCACATTATCGCGCATGGTCTTGATGCGCTCCTTGTGGGTCACACCGAAATGTTGCTCTTCATCAATAATGAGCAGCCCCAGATCGGCAAATTTCATACTCTTGGCCAGCAAAGCGTGCGTGCCGATGACGATATCAACCGAACCTTTGGCAATGCTCTCCTTGGTCTTTTTGAGTTCTTTGGCCCCCACCAGACGCGAGGCCTGTTCGATACGTATGGGATAGCCTTCAAAGCGCTCCTTGAACGTCTTGAAATGCTGACGGGCCAGCAGGGTTGTTGGTACCACCAGCGCCACCTGATGACCATTGAGCGCCGCCACAAACGCTGCCCGCAAGGCGACTTCCGTTTTGCCAAAACCGACATCTCCGCACACCAGCCGGTCCATAGGGCGGCCTTTTGCCAGATCTTCAAGCACCTGATTGATGCTTTCCTGCTGGTCTTCTGTCGCCTCAAATTTGAACCGCGCCACGAACTCTGCATATTCGCTGTCCGGTACATTGATCACCGGCGCGGTTTTAAGCTCGCGCATCGCCGCCACTTTGATGAGTTTTTCGGCAATATCCCTGATGCGCTGTTTCAGCTTGGCCTTGCGGGCCTGCCAGGCGCTGCCGCCCAGCCTGTCGAGTTGCGCGGTGGCTTCCTCGCCGCCGTAGCGGGTCAGCAGGTCGATGTTCTCCACCGGCAGGAACAGTCGGTCGCCACCGGCATAGGTGATGTGCAGGCAGTCGTGCGGCGCACCGCCGGCAGTAATGGTCTTCAGCCCCTCGAAGCGGCCGATGCCGTGATCCACGTGCACCACCAGATCGCCCGGCGTGATGGCCGACAGCTCGGTGATGAAGTCGGCCGGGAGACGGGACTTGCGGGTGCGGCGCACCAGACGGTCGCCCAGGATGTCCGTCTCCGC
>JAKIUO010000089.1 GCA_021647535.1 Hyphomicrobiaceae bacterium | reverse complement strand
AACAGTTCAGCCATCTGACCGAAATTTCACGCGAAGCTGGCCTTGCCGAGGTCAATGATCTAAAAATCTATTTTGAGCAGTTCGGCACTCATTTTCCTGCCGATATTGAAGCGCAAAGGATTGCCATGGGTCAACGCCTGAAAAATGCCCCGTTGATGTGGCGTGTCTCTGATGCGCCTGAAAGTGGTCGGCAAAACTAGTTTGTGACGAACAGCAAAAAAACAGGCAGGCCCCTATTTCAAGGAGCCTGCCTGTTTCTCTATATGCAAGTTTTTATGTCGTGTCAGGACGCTTTGCGTATATTTGAGGCGCTTTGTTCTTCTTGTGCAAACAGCTCAGAGAGCCGGTCAAGGACATCCAGAACTTGCGTGCCGGCAAGGTTCATCTCTTCAACAGCTGCATAGGCTTCTTGAATTTGCCCGTTATTGGCGGCATCCAGGGCGCGTTTGGCAGCCGAGTGAACCACTTCATGCGGGCTGGCAATCTCTTTGAAGGCCGGTGCATTGATGATATGGGGCAGGTTGAGAGTATCATACCATTTGCCAAGGCGGCAATTATGGTGGTCGGGGATATCACTTGAAACCATGCCAATGCGGCCCATGACGGCGTCGGTGACTTTTTTCTTGAACAGAATATGGTCAACCTTGGCAATTTCGCACAGGCTACGGTCCGATTTAGCATCATAGAGTTGCTGCACATTGTTAGTGAGCATATCATTGGTCGAGGTCATGCGTTGCAGCACAAGTTCAACCTGTCTTTGGCTTTCTTGAGCAAATTCAGCAACCTCATGAATAGAGCGGGCGATTTCCGAGCTGCTGTCTTTTTGCTGATGCAAAATGCCGGTGATATCGCTCATCTTGCCAGAGACACTGGACACCTGCTGGGCGGCCATTTCCATGGTCTGGGCGGTTTGATCAATGCTTTCGCGCCCGGCATTCACAGCGTCACGAGACTTGTTCATGGTTTGCGAGACATTGCTCATGCCTGCTTTAAGAGCTTGAATACGCTGGGCAATATCATCTGTTGCTTTGGAGGACTGGTTGGCCAGGTTCTTGACTTCTGACGCCACAACCGCAAAGCCTTTGCCAGCTTCTCCAGCTCTTGCCGCTTCAATCGTTGCGTTAAGGGCCAGTAGATTGGTCTGTTCGGCAATATCTTCGATGACGTTGAGGATCTGCTCAATCTGGTTGGATGCGCCGGACAGTTCATCAAGGCTGGTGACGCTGTCTTCCATGGTATCCCAGATGATCTGAATGGCTCCCATGGCGCTTTGCGCTGATTCGAGCCCGCTGGAAACCGTGCGATCCGTTTCCATGGCATCGTTCGAAGCGCCTTCGCTATTCATGGAGATCTCGTCAACAGAGGCGACCAGTTGTTCGGCAGCAGAGGCAATGGTCTGGCTGGAGCTGCTGACTTCGCTGGAGTGATTATCAAGCAAACCCAGATTAAAGGCGATGGAGTTCATTTCTTCCATGGATTTGGCCAGGTTTTTGATGGAATTAGCGGCCTTGTCTTCTTCCTTGCGGCCTAGCTTATCAATATTATCATTGCACTGGTCATGCTGTTGAAGCGATCTGTCACGCAGGTTGGTCAAAGCGTTTGCCATCTCTTCAAGGTTTTTGTCTTTGTGCAGCTCCTCAAGGGCGACATGGCTCTGCCCGTTTGCCATGGCCTGAACAATGCCGGTAGCTGTGGCCAGCGATTTGCTGGCAGAATTGAAAAAACCGGGAAGGGACAAAAGGGCAGCAGCGCCAAGGGATCCGAATGCGAGCATTGTGGACCCGGTGAAAATACCGGCAGCCACAACCATCAGCAGGAGCAATTGCACTGTAGAAAATATTTTGAACGGGTGCGAACTCATAAAATTTTCCTCAATCTGTGTTTCCCGGATTCATTCCTGAATTTTTATTGGTGAATTTTTCTTTTAAGATGTACGGAAAAAGTGTTAATTATTTCGTCAACAAGGCGCAAAATTCTGGCTTGCGGAAATCATCCGCCGCCAGGCCCACAGGCTGGATAGATTTGTTTAAAAGCGCGCGGTCGCCACACATATTATTGAATGACAATCTCGACATGCACAGGGGCACCGGGTTCAATCGTCACCTTGCGGGCAAAGGCACGACCGGAATATTTGGCGTTGATGGCATAATCGCCAGCGGCCAGTATTAAAGTGGGAAGAGCGCCAGCCGTTTCCTTGATGAGGTCGCCATCAGGGGTTTCAATGCGCCAGATGGCACCGGCCAAAGCTTCTCCTCCTGGTGTATTGACAAGCTTGAAAGTGACTTTGCTGGCGGTATGATTGATGGTCGCTTGTGTGAGTTTGCCAGCTTCGATGGTGATATCACTCTCAATAAGGCCGTTGGCGCTGCCATAAAGGCTGGAGACGTGATAAATTCCGGCATTGAGGCGGATGGTTTTGCCGGGACGGGCGTGATCCAGCACCAGCCGACGCCTGCCGAACTGGTCGCGTTCATCGGAATAAATCCGGTAAATGACTTTTTGTGGGGGCAATGTGCTGCCATTCATATGACGGGCACCAAGCCTGAGGCCACCTGCGTTCAGGACGAATTTATGGATCAGGGGCTTTGAGGATAAAAGCTCAAGCTTTTCGGTAAGATGGGAGCGCCCCCATGACAGATTGACCAGATAGGTTCCAAGCGGCAGGGTGCCACTAAAGCGCGGCGCTTCGAGAGATTTGACCAGCTTGTAGCGTCCATCAAGGCTTTTGTTCGCATTATAGATGCGCCAGACCAGGCCGTTTTTAATTTCCTTGCCTTCTTCGGTGATCAGCGCCGCCAGTTGCACCAGGGTGGTGTTTCGGGGTGTGCTGTTTTGGGGCGAGCTGAGTTGTTTTTGAGGCAGGTTCTGGGCCAGCCTGATGGGCCTGGCACGTCTATTTTCTTTTATTGCCTGCTTGAGAGAGGGCTGAGCAATAAGAGGGGGCGGTATTTTATTCGAGAAGCTTTGCCATTTAACTGGGGCAGCTTGCGGGACTTTTTTCTTGTCTGATCTTTTGGTTTTTTGAAGCTGTGCGGCTGTTGTCACTGCACGACTGGTGACGCGAAGCTTTTTAAGGGGCGGCTGTTTTTTGAGGGCTGCTTTTTTGAGCGCTGTCGCCTTTTGTTTTTTCGCTGTCGGTTTTGCAGCAGGTATTTTCAGAGCGCCGGTGATGATCGGGGCCTTTGCGGCCAACGGCTTTTGGTATCGGGCAATTTTATGGGGGGGCCGTTTTGTTGGCGGTGGCGGCGGTCCCATCAGCATGGCCATGGTTCGGGCAATCAGGTTGGTGCGGGCCGGCGGGTTCTTGACCATCACAGCCTGCATCACTTTTTTCAGGGCGGTGACCATTTCCCGCTGGTTGCGAATAGCGAAAAACAGCCCGTTGGTTGCTTTGGTAATACAGTCCAGCCTGTTGATGGTTCCAGACCGTCCAAGGCCAATGAGATGAATACGGGTTTCAGGGGAGCGATCGGCCAGGGCTTTGGCGACAGAGCAGACATTGACCCGGCAATTATCGCTGCCATCGGCAATCAATAATATATCAGAGCGGTTCGCCAAAGCATTTGTCATATTGGCAGCTTTGACAAGGGTGGCCCCGATCGGGCTTTTGCCCCGGGGCTTTTGTGATTGAAGAGCCAGAGGCAAGGATTTTGAGAAAGAAGTAGTTGGCCCCATCAGGTGGGTAATATCCGTGCAAGAGTTTTTTTGTTTGCTGCCAAAAACCAGAAGGCCTGCTTGCAGTTTGCCCTCATAGAGCGGCAACGCCTTGCCAAAGGCGCGGCGTACCAGCTTGTATTTCAACTCGCTATCCAACTCGTCTTCCATGGATGAGGAACTATCAAGAGCGATAATAAGCTGGGGAGCGGTCTGGGGGAGACGGGGAGCGGCTTGCACCGGCGCACGGACAGCCAGAAACAGCACCGCCAGTAAAAGCGCCGCCAGAAAAAACGCCATGACGGCCCATCGAGGGCCGGGAATTCGCGGTGCAACCATGTTCATATCGTAATTCTCACCTGTGGTTCAGCGTAGATGAAAGAATAAGGCAAAAATAAGAACTGACGTTACAAGTGTATGGTGAAAGAATAGAAGCAGAATAGGGTCTGGCAGGGGTGTTTGGCAATAGAAAAACCTGTCGGGGCAAAACCAGGCTGCCAAATCCGCTCATTGTATGCTCAAATTCAGGGTTGTATCATCGCCGCTCTGTAAAATAAAATCGCGGCGATAATTCTGGCCAAGATATTGCGCAACCGCCTGATAGGCCCCTTTGGCCAATGTCAGACGAGGGGTGGCGGCACTGGCGCTGGCCACCTGCTTGCCGCTTTTGTCGATGATGCTCCAGAACACGTTGGGCAAAGGCGGGTCGCCCGCCATCAGGCCGAGTGAGAGCTTGATGCGTCCGGCACTCATCTTGATTTCAACCTGTTCGCTGGCACCTGTCGTAATATGAACGGGCCTGCTGGCCCCGGCATTGGAATTGCCATAGTGAGCCTTTATGAGATAGTCCCCCTGTGGCAGGGTGAAACTGTTGCGAAAACTGCGGATTGGCAAGGTCTGGTCGACTTCGTGAAGCTTGCCTTCTGGTGACAGTTTGATGGTTTGGGGACGTGTTGGCGCCACCGAGAAGAGGGTATAAGCGATTTGCGGGTGTTTTTGAGAGGCACCGTCATGGCCGGGCGCTGAGAGGTTTAAAATCCCTGCATCAAGGGTCAGGGAAAGGTCTTTTTTGTCCCCTGGGCGGATGGCAAAGGCGGTATAATGTGTGGCGGCTCCCCTTCGGGCCAGAACAAAATAATTCCCGGTTGGCAGCACCAGCTGGGGGGTCGGGTCAAGGGTGCGGACAAATTCGACATCTTTGTTGTTGCCGCCTTCCCGTTTTGACCCCGCCTTTGACCTTTGACGAAAAATGGCATATTGGACATCTTGAAGAGGCGCAGAGCCCTTGGCCAGGGTGGTTTTCAGGCTGAGTTGTCCGGCATTGAGCAGCAGGCTTTGTTTTTTGCGCTGCCCCGCTTTGAGAGAGAACGTCTCGCTGGCCTTTGATTGGCTGGTCCTCGCCTTGAGCGTATATTGGCCCGGCGGCAGGTAGAAGACAGCATTTTGTCCCTGTTTGTGAGCGATATTATTGGCGGGACCTGCGGGGCCTTTGGAGACGTCATACAGAGAAAAAATAATGTCGTTTGAAGGCGAAGCCCTTTGGCTCAATCGGGCGCTGGCGGACACCACGCCAACATTAAAGGACAGGCGCTTTTTAAGGGCGCTGTTGGCTGCCAGTTTGACATCGCTTTGCGCCAGTAATGATTTATAACGCGCTTCAAGGTGATAATTGCCCTGGGGGAGGGCGAGAAAGGGACCGGCTTTTTGTTCGCGTCTGAGCGGCGTGGCTCCGGTTTTTGAGCTTTCGCCAGCCCGATAGATGCGCCAGCTCACACCGTTGGTGAGGGCCGCGCCTTTTGCATCAAGACCAGCGCTGAGATAGAGGCCTGCCGGGAGAGATTTTTTGGGGGCAACGACGCGCGGGCGAAGGCTGGAGGCCGTTTTCCCGAGCTTTGAAAATATGTCGCTGATGACGGTTTTGAGTTCCTGGGCGGATGCGGCGGTGCGAAAGCGTCCATTGGTATTGTAAGCAAGGCAGCGCAATTGCGGTATTTCATCGTTTTTAACAGCAAAACCAATGACATCAATTTTCAGTCGGGGGTAGGTTGCGGCAAGGGCTGAGGCCGTTTCACATGGATCGATGCGGCAGTTTTCGATGCCATCTGCAACCAGAATGATATGGAGGGGGGACGTTTTGTCCAAAGGATCGGCGGCCAGCGCTTTGGCAGCCATTTGCAAAGCCGAGGACGTTGGAGTTTTGCCGCGTGGCAACAAGCGCTTGATTTTGTCGCGATAAGCCTGAAGGTCGATGGGCGCAATGGGCTTGATCATTTCAATATCACGGCAATCGCGTCGGCGGCGATGGCCATAAGACATGACACCAAGATCAATCTTGCCATCCAGAAGGCTGATTTTGTCGGCCAGCTGACTGCGCACAATGACAATTTTCTCGCGCCCGTCAACACGCCCCCACATGCTGCCCGAGCCATCAATAATGAGCACGGCGCGCGGTGTCCCAGCGGCATAGGCACCCGTTGGCATGAAACACAACATCATAAGGGCCAGCGCGGTGAATAGTCTTGCCCAAGGGCTTAATAGGGGTTTTTTCGGGCAAAACATGCTTTTTTCCATCATATATGTTTTCCACCTGATCCTTCTAACCGTATCATCAAGGACGCCTCACTATTTATGTTCCTTGGACTAAACTCTGATCTATCCTATATGTGTTGCAAGGGAATAGGCAACACATAGGCAATACAGGGTCGAAATATATGCCACTTTCGTTTTTATTGAAGCGTCGGTCTGTCGTCGTGGCCAGGCTGCAAGAGCCAGGGCCAGACAAGGATGAGATTGTTGAGCTGATCGCCGGGGCCATAAGGGTGCCTGACCACAAGGCTTTGGCCCCTTGGCGTTTTCTGGTCTTTAGTGGCGCAGCGCGGGCTGATTTTGGCAAGAAAATTGCCGCGATTTATGAGCACAATGTGGGCGAAGCGCGAACCGACCGGGCCTATGAAAATGAGCTCAACCGCTTTTTACGCGCCCCGGTGGTCATTGGCGTGATTTCCAGTCCGGTAGACAGTATAAAAGTACCGCAAAGCGAGCAGCTCTTGTCTGCCGGGGCGGCCTGCATGAATATTTTGCATGGGGCGCGGGCGCTGGGATATGCGGCGCAATGGGTGACGGAATGGATTGCCTATGATGCGAAGGTCGATGAGGTGCTGCATCTGGAGCCGCACCAGTCGGTTGCCGGCTTCATCTATCTTGGCAGTTCAAGCGAAATTCCGGGCGAGCGTCCGCGCGTCAAGCCGCAAGACGTTATGAGTTATTGGAGCCTTTGACATGCATTATGATGCCAGAAAAAATGATCATGGGCTCGAATTTGACCCGATGAAGGCGATTGTCGCGCCGCGCCCCATTGGCTGGATATCGACGCTGAATGAGCAGGGCGGCGTCAATCTGGCCCCTTACAGCTTTTTCAATCTGGTTTCCTATCGTCCGCATTATGTGATGTTTTCCTCGCATGGCCGCAAGGACAGTTTGCGTAATGCTGAACGCGAAGGCGAGTTCGTCTGCTCGGTCGCGACATTGCACCTGTTTGACGAAGTCAACAAAACCGGCGCTTCGGTGGCCTCCCATATTGACGAGATGGAACTGGCCCGTCTGGAACCAACGCCGTCGCGTCTTGTCAAGCCGCCAAGGGTGGCAAAATCTCCGGCATCACTGGAGTGCCGCACTCATCAAACAGTAGAATTACCAGCCGCAAACGAACAGTCTGAACCCTATTATATGGTGATTGGTGAGGTCATTGGCGTCTATATTGATGACAAGGTGCTGAAGGGCGGGCGCTATAGTTCTGATATGGTCAAGGCTCTGGGACGGCTCGGCTATTTTGATTACACGGTGGCCGGAGCCTTTAGTAATCCAGATAGCGTCAATTAAACTCACGCTTATTGAGGTTTTTCATGCATTCATCAACGGCTTGTTAATAAATCGTTCATTAAGGTAAAGATTGGGGGCCATTCTCCCTATCTGGCGTTGTTTCAGCGCCACCCTTGAAGTTTATTGAACCTGTCGGAGCTGGAATGCCAATCCAAAGAGTTACCTCAATTCCTGCCAAGGTCCAGAGCGCCATCACCCAGGCGAGTGAGCGCACCGGCGCCAGCTTTGATTATTTGCTGAATACGGCAAAGCGTGAAAGCTCTCTTCGCACACAGGCAAAATCATCCTCGTCATCTGCCGCCGGACTGTTCCAGTTCGTTGAGGGCACTTGGCTAAAAGTCGTCAAGGAAGATGGCGACCGGCTGGGCTTGGCTGATCTTGCCAAAAACATACAACGGACCAGTTCGGGAAAATATTATGTGCCGGACAGCGCTAAGCGTCGCGAAATTCTGGAGCTGCGCCATGACCCGGAAACCTCGGCGCTGGTGGCCGCTGCCTATACCGAACAGAATGCAAATTATGTGCGTGGCAAAATAGGGCGCAACCCCTCTGACGGAGAACTTTATCTGGCGCATT
Source organism: Hyphomicrobiaceae bacterium (assembly GCA_021647535.1). Taxonomy (GTDB): domain Bacteria; phylum Pseudomonadota; class Alphaproteobacteria; order Rhizobiales; family JAKIUO01; genus JAKIUO01. The sequence goes on along the minus strand of JAKIUO010000089.1, from coordinate 3,873 downwards.
TTCTGGGGCCGGGGGGCGCTTCACGGATGATTCAGCTGTCAGAAAGCCGACCAGACAGCCCGGCCAGCCGCTATTTTCCATCAGCAGCCAAGGCTAACAAGAGCATTTTCTATGATAAAGGCGAGCCGCGCTCCATGTCGCAAGTTCAGGAAATTCTTGTTTCGAGCCATGTTGATGGCGACAATAGCGATGTCAGAAAGAGCAGCTCGGGGAACTTTGCGTTCGGCATTATGGGGGGGCTGATATCGGATACGACGATGCCCAGCCCCAGAACTGGCAAGGGACGTGAGGGCAGCATTGGCGTGTGGGGAAGTGCGGCAGCCAAATCTGCAGATGTCGTTCCGGCAGGCCCTGAGCAAGGGGTTTCTCAAAAGCTGGCGAGTGCATCGGCACAAGAAGGGCAGCTGCATAGCCATGCGGCTCGTCAATATGGCGAGGCCGCCGCTTCTGTAAGCAAAGCTGTGCCAGAGGCTTTGGCAGAACCAGCGGAACGTCCTTCGCAGTCAGCAGCCGCCAATAAAAACTGGAAATCCGACGCCTTGTTTAGTGATAACTGATGTTACGCAAAAGAAGAAAAGAATGCCTCGCGCGGTTCGCTACGCGCGAAAGCGGCAAAGGGTCGAGACCCTTGTGCAATCCCAATTGTTGGGTTTTTAGGGAAGAGTCCCTGAATGCCCGCTGCATAAGCGTCGCCGAAGGCTCTTTTTTAAGGCCGGCATAAAAGTTGGGTGCGTAACATCAGTCGATAATTAGAGCGGCTACTGGTGTGGTGTAATCTGTTAGGGAGCGCAACAAAGCCTCCGTCCAGTTCTTTGTTCTGGAGAGAGGCTCTGCCGCCGGTTTCCCGGTTTGGTCTATTTTGGTTTGCAGCGCCAGATGGTTTTTCAATATCAGGCTTTTTCAAAACTCCAGTACACTTTACTCACTTGGATGAACCTATACAGCGAACTTTTGGGACGCAATACTCATTGAACTTGTAAGCGATTGCTTTGTATAGAGTTTCCTCTGGTGCAAAGCGGCTGTAAAACAATGACCGGTTGCCCTGTTTGCAGGTTGCAAAACGCCGTTTTCTAATCCATATCAGCGCTCATAAAGCACATGGTGTAATTTGAAATTTTCTAGCCTGTTTTGAAGTATCTCGACTTATCTGCCTTTCATGACCTTATTCCGAATGGTTCGGAATTTTGTACGAAATTCACTTTAAAAGTTCGGCAATGATCCATTGGGATCAGTAAAAAACTATCCCTATCTCACCTGTCTTCAGCAGTAAGATTTCGTTATTTTTTTGTATATTTAATTGTTTTTGGATAGCCGCAGCAGTGTGCAGTCTTTTTGTACTACTCAATGTGCGGCCCAATACTATCAGGCGGAGTCATTATCTTAGCCTCCTTTCAGTTTAGACTTTAAGTGTATGATTAAAGGCTTTTATCGTCAACTAGTTTATTATAATTTATGGTTGGTTAATGGGAAATAATGCGGCTTGCGCGATGGACATTGAGCGGATAATCATTGTCCCCAAACGACTCAATCAAAATGAATTAAAGGGAGGCTTAGAGATGGCTGTAGAAACACCTGTTTGCGATTTTGGCTGGAAGGCACCAGCATTTTCACTTCCAGCGACGGATGGAAAAACCTATAAACTTGAAGATCTTATGGGCGATAATGGTCTGCTGGTTATGTTCATCTGCAATCATTGCCCCTATGTCAAATCGGTCATTGACCGCATTGTGCGCGATGCCAATGAACTCAAGGAAACGGGCATTAATATCGTCGCCATTTGCGCCAATGACGCCAATGATTACCCTGAGGACAGTTTTGAGAATATGGGGCAGTTTGCCAAAGATAACGGCTTTACCTTCCCCTATCTGCACGATGAAGACCAGGCGATTGCCAAGTCTTATAATGCGGTTTGTACACCGGATTTTTTCGGTTTTGACAAGAATTTCGGCCTGCAATATCGCGGTCGCCTCGATGCCAGCCGCAAAGAAGCGGCACCAGACGCGCGGCGTGACCTGTTTGAAGCGATGAAACAGGTGGCGCAGACGGGCAAAGGACCACAGGAGCAGATCCCATCAATGGGTTGTTCGATTAAATGGATCGCGGCGTAGGCATTTGCCGTATCTCGCTGCGCGAATGGGCTATCGCCCATACCCATTCGGGGAAAAGGATTTCCCCGAACCCCTTTCTTTTTATTTTTAAAATCAAAAAAGGGTGGATTTGGGCAGCTGCCTAATTGCGCAGCAAGTTTGGCCTAGAGCAGTCTATCAAGTCCGGGGATGGATTTGGCGACCTGTGCGACGACATCGGCACCGGCTTTTTCGGTGGCAAAATTCATCAGCTCGCTGCCAACGCCTTTGGCCTGATCTATGGACAGACCGGCCCCTGTGAGCTGGCCGACCAGCGCCATGACTCCGCCGCCACCGCCAAGCATACTGGCAGCTGAACCCATCAGGCCACCAAGTCCGCCGCCGCTGTCACCATCGCTCGTGGCGCTGGCTGCGGCGCTGGCCAGATCGCCAGATCCGGGCAGGGCGTTGAGCAGTGAGGCGACGGCACCCGCATCACCTTCTTTTTGAAACATATTGAGGATGAGGCCAACGGCGGTTTTGGCGAGGCTTTCGGGAATGCCAACGCTTGTGACGATGCGTGCAATGAGTTCTTCCATTTATTTTCTCCAGATGGTTTTGAGAGGGCAGTCCTTTGAAATAAGGATTATGCTCATGCTCCATATAGAAGGCGGGCGGGGCGATGACAAGCTTTGGGGGGGAGCGGTCTGGTGTCGCCCCTTGCGGGTGTTTTCCGTGCCGCTCGTTGTTATTACTGGTTGAATTTGTCCTAAATCCCCCTAAACTCGCAAAAAACGAATCTTGCGGGCCGAAAAAATGGGTCTGGTTTGGCGACAATTACAGGCCAAGGCGATTTGTGGATAAAAATTAGCCCGTCAAAACAAGGAGCTGTTCGCCATGAGCGAGAATGAATCAATATATCTGGGCACCAGTAATGTGGAAAGCACCCCTACCAAAGAACAGCTGCTCTTGAAACTTGCCAACAGGCACGGGCTCATTACCGGGGCGACGGGGACGGGTAAAACCGTTTCTTTGCAAATTCTTGCCGAAGGGTTTTCGGATGCCGGTGTGCCGGTTTTTTGCGCCGATGTTAAGGGCGACCTTTCGGGGATTGGCGCGACGGGCGTCAGCAAGGATTTCCTTGAAGAGCGCGCCAAAAAGATCGGTTTTGAAGATTATGAATATGGCGCTTACCCAACGGTTTTCTGGGATCTGTTTGGCAAAAAAGGCCATCCCATCCGCACGACGGTTCAGGAAATGGGGCCGCTATTGCTGTCGCGCCTGCTTGATATTAATGACACGCAAGAAGGGGTGATGAATATTGCTTTCCGGCTGGCAGAAGAGGAAAAACTGCCTTTGCTGGACCTGAAAGACCTGCGCAAGCTGATGATTGAAGTGTCGGAGCGCACCAAAGAGCTTTCAAAAGAATATGGCAATGTCTCGAAATCTTCGGTCGGGGCCATTCAGCGCCGTTTGCTGGTGCTGGAAGAGCAGGGGGCCGAAGAGTTTTTTGGCGAACCGGCCCTGAAAATCAGCGAATTTATGCGCACCACCTATGATGGTCAGGGCTTTATCAACATATTGGCTGCCGATGAGCTGATGAAATCGCCGCGCCTTTACGCCACCTTCCTTTTGTGGCTGTTGTCCGAGCTGTTCGATGAAATGCCGGAAGTTGGCGACCCTGACAAACCAAAGCTGGTGTTCTTTTTCGATGAAGCGCATTTATTGTTTGATGAAGCGCCAAAGGCTCTGCTGCAAAAAGTCGAGCAGGTCGTGCGCCTCATTCGCTCCAAGGGGGTTGGTGGTT
>JAKIUO010000297.1 GCA_021647535.1 Hyphomicrobiaceae bacterium | reverse complement strand
ATTCCATCGACCGCATCCAGCATCTCCAAAAAGTCCCTGTGGTCCATAATCCAGCCCTCCTTTATCAGCAGGGGCAGGATAACCAAAAACTATGAAGAAAAACCAACAGCTAACGGAAACTGAGCGTAAATTTTTATAAATTTTTCTCCGGACAGTAGTGGCTAAGTGTTTGTTTTTTGGACAGATGCAGGACTATAGCAGAAGCAGAGGCCGCCATAAATACTGCTACCGCCTTCGCTTTGACCAGTTGTAGAGGCCTGTCATCGTGAGTAGCAGTAGTAAAATAGCAGCACCGTCCATAACATATGCTCCCCATCGACCGAATATTCGACCGGAGTGAAGATCAAGAATGATGCGACTTGCTGGTAAACCACGTCCGCTATGAATTTCAATCACTTCAGTGGTTAGTTTTTCTGGTGCTATGCTGCTCTTTGCCCAAACGATATTTTCCTTGATTGGCTGCCAGTTTTCCAGCTCTGCATTTGCTGAAAATATCCCTGTATCAGTTTTCAAAGCGACTTGATTGGCTTTTGTTTTTCCAATCTCCAAAATAACACCTGGCAGGCTCTCGAAATTTTTCTGATCAAATACTTGCCCCTCGTTCGAATAAAACGTGAGCTCCCTTGATTGCGCCACAAGAACGCCGTCTTCCCAAGCAATCACGCCTGTTATATGACCAGTGATATTACCGACAGGATAGTGACCAATATAAAGCGACTTATCAAGCACGGTTATCCAAAGCTTGCCAGCATTATAAGTTTTTGGGCGTGATTTTGGCGCCAATCCATACCACATGTTCAAGGGAAGAACATTCACGATATGGCTGTCCAGTTCCAAATCGACAGTGTGATTCAGGGTCAAGCCTGTCAGGCTAAGCAAAATCACAAAAAATGAGGCCAAAACGCCTATTTTTCGATGTAGTTTTAACGTTGCCTGCCGTAGCCACATGGGATTTCTTGTGCGCCTGGCGGGGAGGATGGTCTTTGGATGTGTCATTTGTTTATTCTAATCTATTTGGCTTGACTATGCAGATAGCGGGCAAGACGACACATGCGCCGCATGGAATTTACCGAAAGCGTTGCACCGGAAATATGTGGTCCCCGGCAACTTCCAGCCAGAGCCGAAAGGTAAGAGGCGCGCTGCACTTCACCCCCAATGGATTCTCGGTATCTCAACACTTTGGCACGTGTGACACGACCACCAGATACAACAAAAAGAGCTGTAATGTTTTTGGTCTTGCCAACCCGGTTGAGAACCCAGATGGTACTGCTACCACGCCTTTTATAACGAACCGAACCGCCAATCCCGTAGCCCATGATTGAGCGTATTCTGGAATTTATCGCTGATGTAACTTTCAGGACTTTCACGGCTGCCTGTGCGGAACTGGCCCCAAAAGACAAACCGGCAAATACCAATGCCATGCCAAGAACCAATATCATTCCATTTTTCTTCATATTAAAAACCCTCAAAATAATTAAATACAGACCAGAAAAGGGAAGTGAAGCTTTACCTCCACTTCCAGTGAACGATTTATGATAACGTTCTTCTTTTCACAGCTCCTGACTGACGATCAGAACTGAAAACCCATGCCGAGATCAAAACGATTGTCTTCAGCGCGTGCCCCTGTATCATTGTTGTCTATTCTCCAGTCTGCCTTAAGAACCACATTTTCGGTTGGCCAATAGTTCACACCATATGTTTGGCGACTATTGACGGATGCTATAGCATCGCCCGCCGTTTCGTCCCATGTCTCGTAACGATAGAACAGGCCAATGGCTCCCCAATTCGGCAGTTCAAATTTGACAGATGGCTCTACATACCAACCAAGTAACTCGTCCCGGCCAGATGCTTGCGCAACGGTTCCTGCGACATCCCAACGGGCATAAAGTGCACGCAGACCCAAGCTCACCTGATCATTGAGAGGCTGCACAATATCGGCATGGGCTTCCAACAAGCGTGCCTCGGTTTTTGTGATATCATTAGGAGTTATATCGGTTTGATGCTGATAGGTGCCAGACAGCTTAATGCCATTATAAGCCCAGCCGACACGTCCCGTATAGGCCGGGTTATCCGACGTTGCGAGAGATACTTTTTGACGCCCACCTCTGATATCGCCCGGAGTTAGACCATCTGCGACGGAATTGTTCAAACCGGAATGGGCCATGGCGTCCCAGAAGAGACCTGTTTCGCCCAGTTTACCACCCGCTTTGGCTCCGCCTTCCCACCATGTCGTAGGTATAATTCTCTTTTCAACATCATTGCGTTCAACACCATAAAAAGTAGGTGGCTCATGAGTATCGTTGATTATGCCGACAGGAATGAGGCTGACCCCGAGAT
>JAKIUO010000088.1 GCA_021647535.1 Hyphomicrobiaceae bacterium | reverse complement strand
CCATAATCGATAATGCAATTGAGGAGAATTTCATCATTAACAACAATATTTCTCTTCTCATTTCGTGGTCCGGCATGAATTAGATTAAACATCGCAAGTGAAACTTTTCTAACCCCTTCATTCTCGCCTCCAAAACGAATATAAGCAGCAATCATCAATTTCTGGATCCTCAAATCTCCACCAATCTGAAAGAAGTTTTTCGCCACAGGCTTAATCTCAATATCAAAAAGTGCTGGACCTTGGGACGGGATCAGGTCTGTTGGCCATTGCCGCCGCCAGATCACTACGCCGCGCAATTGTGGCCAGCGATATTGATCCGATCAGCGTCAAAACGGCCCTCGACAACGCCGCTCTCAATGAGGTCGGCCCTTTGCTTGAAGTCATTGAAGCTTCTGGTCTCGCGCACCGCAAGCTCCAGAAAAATGCCCCTTATGATTTGCTCATCGCCAATATATTGGCGGCGCCCCTTTTATTCCTGGCACCGGCACTCAAAAAGGCTCTGCGGCCAAGAGGGCATCTCATTCTTTCAGGCCTTTTGCGCACCCAGTCCAGAGCCATTGAAGCCCGCTACAAGAGCCAGGGCTTTCATCTGGTCAAGCGCTTGCCGCTTGATGAATGGATGACGCTTATTCTGCGTTTCAAGTAGAAAAACCGGAACAAGGTTCAAGAACAGATCTTGTTTAGGCTGCCAGCTTAACAAGTTCGGCTTCATCGGCAAGTACTGGCTTGTGAAGGTTCAGCATATCGGCATTGCTCAGACCCAGTTTGACCAATTGTGGGACATCCAGACGCTTCAGGCAATCATTCACTCGCTCATCACCAAGAAAAAACTGTGTTTCCATCATATAGTCCTGCCATCCACGCGCGCAAATCTGACGATTTACTTCTTGTTCAGCATAGTTCTTCTCAACATTTGTCTGGAAACACATAATAATATCCTTTTTACTCTCCACTATTCCCCACTTTACTCTGGGGTTGCCATGAAGATATCAGATCCACGTTTACAAATACTATATCATCTCATTTTTTTTGAGATAGATCGTTAGACGCAGTTCAGACATGCATAAAATGCATAGCTCATTAAGACATCCTTCAAACGTCACGCCGAGCTGTATACGGCGCATTCTTCACAAAAGGCCCTGTTTTCCCGGGCTTCTCTTATTGTGTTCTGCTGCCGCAGGCTCTATGAAAGAAACATGCATCAAAATTTTCAAAAACAGTCGCAAACCGCTTATGTTGCGCAACGGTTGAAAGACCTTCGAAAACGTCTCAAGACGCTTGATCTTGACGGTTATCTTGTGCCCCATGGCGACGAGTTTCAAAATGAATATCTGCCCGCCTGCAACAAGCGCCTGCACTGGCTCACCGGTTTTTCCGGGTCCGCAGGGCTGGCGGTGATCTTGCGCACCAAGGCCGCCATTTTTATTGATGGACGCTACACCTTGCAGGTCAAAAACGAAATTGACCTTGATCTGATGGAGCCCTTGCAGGTGCCGCAAAATGCGCCGGCTGACTGGATCGCCACGCAGCTTGAAGGCCCCAGACGCTCCCCCCCCAAAAAACGTATTGGCTATGATCCGCGCCTTTTGACCATTAAAGTGCTCAAGGGCCTGCAAGATAAAGTCGCAGCCAGTCATCCTCAATGTGAGTTCGTGCCGGTTGACGAAAATCTTGTTGATGCGATCTGGCAGGATCGCCCGAAAGAACCACAGACCCCGGTGTCGCTGCACCCGCTCAAATATGCCGGTCAAAAGGCCAGCGATAAAATCGCCACCTTGCAAAAACAGTTAGAGGAAAAAAAGCAGGCCGCCTTTTTGCTCACCGATCAAGCGAGCATCGCCTGGCTGTTCAATATCCGGGGCAAGGATGTGCCGCACACGCCGCTGGCCCTGTCCTATGTCCTCCTCCATGCGCGCAAAAAACCCGAGCTCATTATAGATCCGCAAAAGCTCTCGACAGCTGTTTCTAAAAAACTGCGTGAAATAGCCAAACTGACGCCCATGGACAAGCTTGAACAAAGCATTCTGGCGCTGGCCAACACCAAAGGCCCCATTGCCCTTGACCCGGCGCGTACAAATAGCTGGTTTCATGATCGCCTCTCAACCCATAAAAACCTTGAAATCATCCACGCCAGCGACCCCTGTACCCTGCCCAAAGCCATCAAGAACAAGATCGAGATCGAGGGTGCACGCGCCGCTCATATTCGTGACGGCGCAGCGGTCTGTCGTTTTTTGTGCTGGCTGGAAGACAATGTTGCGAACGGTGTTGATGAAATCAGTGCCGCACGCCAACTGGAAAGCTTTCGCAATGACACCGGCAAGCTCAAAGATATCAGCTTTGAGACCATTTCGGGATCTGGACCAAACGGCGCGATTGTCCACTATTGCGTTGATGAAAAAAGCAACCGGCCCCTGCGGCAAAAGTCCCTTTATCTGGTTGATTCTGGAGGGCAATATCTTGATGGCACCACCGATATCACCCGTACAATCGCCATTGGCACGCCAACAAAGGTCATGCGTCGCCATTTTACGCTGGTTCTAAAAGGACACATCAATATTGCCACCGCTCGTTTTCCGGCGGGCGCCAGGGGGGTTGATCTGGATGGGCTGGCGCGCATGGCCTTGTGGAAGGCGGGGCTCGATTATGACCACGGCACCGGCCATGGCGTTGGCGCTTATCTTGGCGTTCATGAAGGCCCGCAAGGTATTTCACGCATGGCGATGAGCCCGTTCAAACCCGGCATGATCGTCTCCAATGAACCGGGGTTTTACAAAACCGGCAGCTATGGCATCCGCATCGAAAATCTGGTGCTGGTGACCCCCCTCGAAATACCAAAAGGCGGCGATCGCCCCATGATGGGCTTTGACACCTTGACACAAGTGCCGCTTGACCAGTCGCTCATCGACTTTGACATGCTCGGCAAAGACGAAATTTCCTGGCTTAAAACCTATCACCAGCAGGTGCGTCGCCATATTTCCCCGCTTCTCGAAACGGATAAAGAACAAAAATGGCTCGCACGTGCCACAAAACTTCCCTCAGCGTAAAAAAATGCTATGATACCCCCTAGCTGCAGTCTGATGATCGGAGGGATCGTTGAACAATCTTGTGCAAGTCCTGCTCGGTCTGGTGATCGCGCTGCTTATTGGTGTGCTCGCGGCACCCTATTTTATCGACTGGAATCAATATAAAAGCCAGATTGAAGCGCAGGCTTCAAATTTGCTGGGACGCCAGCTTAAAGTCGCTGGAGATGTGCATCTGCGCCTGTTACCCGCCCCCTATATGCGTCTTGAAAATATTACGGTCAGCGCTCCAGGTGCAGGCCCCGATGCCCCGAGCCTGCTCAAGGCGGATGCCTTTCGTCTCTGGCTGTCTGCCCCGCCCCTGCTGCGCGGCGTCGTCGAGGTCCGCGAAATCGAAATCGACACCCCTCGCTTGCGCTTTGCCATTGATGAAAACGGCAAGAGTAACTGGAGCCATACCAGCTTTGCAAATAATGCCCGCTCTTTTACGCCCACCGCCATTTCCCTACAATCCATGACCATCAAAAATGGGTCGCTGGTCATCAGCACAGATCATGCTGGGGACGATCAACAGGCCGAGCGCAAAATAAACCTGTCACAGCTCAACGGCAATTTTTCCGCCAATTCGCTCAAAGGTCCTTACAAGTTTGAAGGTGCCATTGGCGAGGGGCGCGATCGTCAGATCTTGCGCGTTTCAACCGGCAGCATTGATGAAAAAGCCAAAATGCGCTTCAAGGGGGTGTTGCGTTCATCAAGCGGCGGACAGCGCTATGGTTTTGACGGGCAACTCATTGAACTTGAGAACAACCCAACAATTAGCGGCGTCATCTCGGCGACCTTTCCGTTCTTTCGATCCGCAAGCAGATCAACAGACAAGAACGGCTCCAAGGTCAAGATCAGCCGCACCAAACCCATCGAAGTCAAAACCTCCATTCTGGCCAACAGTATCGGGGCGCGTTTCGACAAAATTCTGATTACCATGGTGCATAAAAACCGCCCGCAGGTCATGACCGGCCTTGGACAACTCTCATGGAACAAGGGCCTGATAGATCTTAACGGTCAACTCAATGCCCGATTGATTGATGTTGACCAGCTCAAAGACGGACTAAAAGTCGGTAATTCTCTGGAAGAAACCGTCGGCAAACTGTTTGCCGGTTTGCGCCAACAGGCGCTGAAAGTGGATAGTGGCCGCTTCTCGATCAATATCGCCCAGATCAAACTGAATAATGACCTTGTGCAAGACTTCAATCTGCATATGCAGCAAAGCAAGGACGGGTTGGTTGTCAAACGACTCTCGGCCAATCTACCTGGTGATAACAGGCTTGAAGTGCATGGGGAATTTAACGGCTCCTCGCAATATTCAAAATTCACGGGCAATGGCATATTGCGCGGCCAGAGCCTTGGTCATCTGGTCAACTGGGCCGCCGGAAGCCAATTGAAGGGCGGCATCAGCGCCATTCGCTCCCATCCCTTTACCCTGCGTGGCGATATCCTGCAGGTCGATAATATGGTCGCTTTGAAAAACGTGTTTGGCGATATTGCAGGTATTTCGTTTAGCGGTGAAGCCAGCAGGCACAAGGCACGCTTTGGCTCGGACAAATTTCAGCCGGGCCGGATCGACCTCCAGCTGACCACCAGCGAAATCAATTCAACCGCCCTGCTGGGACGCCCCGTTCCCATGCGTGAACTGGTGGGCAGCCTGCTTGACCGGCAAAAAAGCGATGGTCCGGCTGATCAAGGCTTTGAGTCCATCTTCAACAAAAGTAACCTGCGCCTGCAATTGCGGGCCGGTCGCCTGCTGATGGCCGATTTTGATGGCCGCGATCTGGTCGCTGATCTTTACTTTGGGGACAAGCGTCTGCAAATCAACGAGCTTTCCATTGGCTCGCAAAGCGGCCTGCGTCTGCGTGCTGATGGCGCACTCAACAACCTTCAAACCAATCCCAGCGGCACGCTGGTGGCGACCCTCAATATTGAAGACCATAATGAGTTGCAACAATTCATCTCCTGGTTTCAACCCAGTGACAAGGCCACAGACCTTTCCAAAAATATAGACCTTTCCAGAAAACAGATCGCTTCGCTCACCCCGTTGCGCCTGGCTTTGATGCTGCAAACTGATGAAAAAACCGGATCAGAAGCTCATATTCGCGTCAATGGCATCGCAGGCAGCAGCCACGTCAATCTCAATAATCGTATTCTTGGCAGCCATCTGTTTTCAACACATGGCCAACGACAGATCAAACAGCTGGAAATAACCGGCAGCCTCTCCAATCGCGATGGTCGCGCCCTGTTGTCCCAGCTCGTCCCCTGGCTAGATGAGGAACCATCAGCGCTCACGTCCTCAGGGCTTGCATCCTCAGGCCTGCCCTCATCAGGGTTGGGAAAAATCGGCAAAGCGCGAGTCTGGTTCAGCGCCGCAGGTCTACCAAAGAACGGCCTTAACAGCCGCTTTGAATTCAGCTCACCAGAGGTTGTCGCCGGATTTGACGGCCTTTTGGGAGGGGCAAACAATAGCCTGAACTTCCAGGGCTCTGCGCATCTGCGTGCCGTCGATCTCACCTCAGGACTGGCCCTCATTGGTCTTGATATTGGACGTGTACCCTCCAGCGGCTCCCTTGAGCTTGCCACCCATATCGACAAAGCCAACGATAACTATATTTTTACGGACATCAGGGGCAAAATCGCTTCAGCAGAAGTCGAGGGCCAGGTGAAGCTTGAGCTCAAGCCGAAGGGCCGCAAACTCGATGTCTCTTTGCTGGCCAGCAATCTTGATTTTGCCGCCTTGTTTGCCCCCGTGCTCGAAATACCGAACCAAACCAGGTTCACCTCTGGTCGCGGCACAAGCAGCAGCGGCTCAGTCAACAGCGCTCTACAACTGGCCAATGAGTTGCAAAATGCGGTGGGAGATGTTGAAGCCCCCCCCAAAAACCTGGGCAATAATCGTCGATTGACGGCAAAACGCCTGCAAGGGCTTGATGCGCGCCTCTTCATTACGGCGGACCGGCTGCGCCTGGGGAACAGTTTTGTGCTCAAGAAAGGCGAAATTTCAGCCACTATCAAAGACCAGAAAATCAATATCAGCACCCTGAGTGGCCAATTGTGGAAAGGGCGCTTGCAGAGCAAGGGCGTGCTGGATCTCTCCAAAACTCTCGCTGTCATGAAGGGTGAAGTGCAGATCACGAAGGCCCAGATGAAGCAGGCTCCTTTTAAATATGATGATAGTCCAATCATTGAGGGGCAATTGTCCCTGCGCGCTAATTTCGAGGGACGCGGGCTTGGACCATCGGGCCTGACCTCCTTGCTCAATGGCAGCGGGCATCTTAATTTTTCCAATGGAAAAGTCGATCATCTATCCTCAAAAGTGCTGGCCGATATTGTTGATGATGAGCTGGCCGTCTGGCAACAGGCTGAAGATCAAGCCCCCTTTCCTGAGCGCTTTAAACGCCATTTGCAACATGGCGAATTCACGTTTTCGTCCCTGTCTGAAGATTTCACCATCAAGGATGGCACTTTGTTGCTGAAGGCCAGCAAATCTTCAAAAAACAATTCGAAACTGGATCTTGATGCCAGTATCACACTGGCGACCATGACCACAAATTCTCGCCTTTCAATTTCGCCTCTGGCGCAGGCCAAATATCCTGACCTGCCCCCCGTGACCATTCTGTTTAATGGGGCACTTGATAATTTGGCCCAGTTCACGCCAAAAATAGAAACCAGTTCACTGGAACAGCATCTCAAAGTGATGAAAATGGAGCATGATGTAAATCTGCTGGAAAAACTGCACAAGCGCGATGAACAATTTGCCAAAAAAGCAGCCGAACGCCGGGCCCAGGCCAAATTGCTTAAAGAACAAGAAAGACTGAGATTACTGGAACAACAGGCTCAACAAACACAAAGCCCCCCTGTGCAGCAAGAACAACAATCTCCTCCACCCCAGAAATCATTTGACTGGAATCCCTTTGCTGGGCCCTAGGGCGTTTCAGGTTTGTCCCCTTGCTCTTTCACCCCTGAAGGTTTATGAGAGGGCTGTGCTCTCAAACGAACCAGACAAGTGAATAAGGATAAAAAAATGGATCTTCCCATGGCTTTTGGCATTTACTGGGTCGCTTGGTGGATCACCTTATTTGCTGTTTTACCATTTGGCGTTAGATCCCAGCAGGAAGAACAAAGCATTGTTCCCGGCACAACAGAAAGCGCCCCATACCACTCGCTCATCTGGAAAAAATTATTGGCCACCACTCTCCTTTCCGGTGTGGTCTTTGCCTTCATCTATTGGGTTATGGTGCTCTCGCCCATCACCCTTGACAACATCCCACTCCTGCCAAAATTCTAGCGCCAATTGCGCTTTGCAGGCAAACAACGCAGGGCAATTCAATTCTTGCGGAACTCGCTTCGCGAAAGGGCTATCGCCCATACCCATTCGGGGAAAGCCTTCCCCGAACCCCTTTAATTTTATTTTAAAGATGAAAAATGGGTGGGTTTGGGAGGGCTCCTCCCAAGCGGGCCAAAAAGCGGATAATGGGCAGCAGCCCACTTGCGAAGCAAAGCTTTCGAGAATTGAATTGCCCTGGCAAACAGCGGCGCACGTCTCAGCTACCGTTGGCTTTTTGGCACAGATAAACCACTTTTGATTTTTTCAACTTGTCGAAACCGACCTGCCCGCGCTTGGCGTAGGGCTGACCATTTCTGTTAGCCAGTTCCATGAAGAAAGGGGCTGTTTTGGCCGGTTTGCCCGCTTCCATTTTATAACGCGCTTCACCGCAAACATTGATGATGTCGCCAGAGTTATAACGAAAGGCATTGAAACTGCCGGAACTGGCCTGCGACGAACCGGTACGCGCCGCATTGGCGACAATTTCGCTCACGCCAGAACGCACTACTTTTTGCTCGGTTCTGGAAAGAGTGATCATTTGCACACTGTTAAGAGCCAGTGAAGAAGGCTGCCCTCCCCCTCCGCACCCCGTCAGCAACAGACTGAATAGCCCTGCTGCTATATGGTTTCTCATTTGCATCCCCTATAGCCACTTATGCGCTGTTTACTCGTTTTATTTCACCCTCAACAGGCATAACTATGACGGCCCCGCCTTTATTCTCTTTTCCATAAAAAATCCTGAAACGGCCCAGGAGACAACCCATAAAGCCGCTGCCTCACCTGCCGCGCCTTGAGAACAGGGTGCGGAACATCCGGTGCCGAAGAATTTTGCGGCGCTCAGTGGCAGTCAATGGCTCCAGAATACGAACCAGAAGCTCGGTTTTGGCATCAAGGATCGCTCGACGCGACATGTTCAGCTGGAGGGCTGCTTCGCGCACTCTGGCACTACTGAACGGCTCTGCCCCCAAGGCCTCTTTCAACTCTTTACGGCGGGTCAAAATGGTGGCAATAACCGGTCGCAAGACCTGACGATGGGCTGCGATCCGCGCCAGTATCACCTGCTGCTTATCGTCAGGCAAATGCTTCAGCAAATGTTTGATTACAAAGTCTGGCGGCCCGCCATGCCTGCCCGAACCATGTTTGTGGCGCATCCATCCAGCCCCCAGAATACCCCCGATAAACAAAAGGTTGAGAGCCAGAGAAAAAACAAGAACAGCTTTCATCCAGCCTTTTGCCGATGTGGTCGGAGGCGATATCGTGTCGGGGGCCAGCGGCGTGCGGTCCTCATTGCTCATAGCAATTCCTCTTCAAACAGGCCGGGCAGCTCGAAATCATCGAGAGCGGTCCTCTGCTCCCCCGCCCCGGACAGGCTGGCAAAACTGGTTGCCGGGTCCAGTCGCCACTCACCAATGCCAACACTGCCCAAATAAATTCCAAGGGCAAAACAGGCGGCAAGCGCCCCCGCCGCCCAGACCCCCTTATTCAAAAATTCCGGGTATGCTGAACGATTTTTGCTCATTGGTAAAAGAACGGCTTCACTGGACTGCGCCCCGATGACCTCTTCGAAATCGGCCAGTATGGCCTGCTCCAGATCAAGATGGTTACCGCCTGTTCGCCCGGCCTTCGACAAACCGGAATGCTCCAGAAGCTGGTCGAGCGCCTGCGCTTCGCGAAAGAGTTTTTCAGCCTGCGGGTCGTGCGCCACCAGTTCCATCAGCCCGCGCTCTTGCAAGGACCAGCGCGACGGATCAGCACCATGGCGCTCCAGCACATTTTGCAAGCGTTCTTGCTTTGACATTTCTTCACGGTTCATTTTTTCACTCCCCCTGAAATATCACTCGTCGCAAAGCGATCGACTTCTCCGTGATCGGGTAATAATTGTTCCCACCGGGATGAGAGCTCCGCCTTTAACCCGCGTCTGGCGCGCGCCAGCAGGCTTTCCAGAGCGTGTTCGCTCACCTCCATGAGATCCGCCGCCTCTCGCTGGCCAAGCCCTTCAAAATAGCAAAGGCCAAGCGCCAGTTTCTGGCGTTCGGGAAGTTTTTCAAGCGCTGCTTTCACCGCGTCTTGCAGCTCCTTTTCTTCAAGATCCAATTGCTGGCGTGCACCGACCGATTGCTCTTCACCCTCAAGCAATGCCCGTGAGCGGCGCGCCCGCAAGCGGTCTATGCAGGCATTGGACGCAACGCGCCGCAACCATGTCGAGGCCAAGGCGCGCCCGGGCTGCCAATGAGCCGCCTGTTTCCAGAGCTTCAAAAAGGCATCTTGAGCAATTTCCTCAGCCTCTTGCTTGTTGCCGAGCATTTTGACGGCCAATGATATCAATAAAGGGAGATGCTGCCGCACCATCTGTTTTGCCGCCGCCTCGTCACCAGCTGCAATCCGACGCATCAGCTCATCGCTGTCGCGCAATCGAACCTGCTGTTGTGCTGATGACAAGTCGCGCGGCACACCATTCCCCTTTAATTGTTCATGCGCGTCTATCGCTGGTTGTTGGGTGCTCCCATTGGCCTGTTTTGCGGACCAGCTGGAGGTCCCCACGGCCCACGCATCGGGCCGCCCATTGGACCACGCATGAAACCTTGTGGCCCCTGCATTCCCCGGGGTCCCTGAATTCCTTGAGGGCCTTGAGGTCCAGCCCATGGTGGCGCACCACGCATCCCCATATTGCCCTGATGAGAACCACGAGGCCCCCCTTGGTGGCTGCCACGATGAGAACCGCCTTGATGACTTCCACGGTGACCTCCCCCTTTTTTCATGAAAAAGGGCAATTCTTCTTTTGTCAGCTGGCCGTCGCCATTGCCATCATGATAGGAAAAGCGCTCAAGGATCGGAGCGTTAAACTCTTCTTTTGTCACCTTGCCATCGCCATTGGCATCAAACTGACGCAGTTTGCGTCGCACGCGCCCTTCAAAGCGCTTGACCAGTGCATTAATGGCTTCGTTCGCCGTCACTTCACCGTTTTTGTCGAGATCGAAATGATCAAAACGCCTTTCACGATGGGCCGTCGCTTCTTTTTTGGTGATCACACCATCTTTATTGCTATCAGCGTGACGCATCATGGCGCCATGCCCCCGGCCTTTTCCAAAACCACCCATCATACCATGGTGGCCAAATCCCTGACCGCCACCCATATGTCGCCCGCCAAAAGCTTGGGCTGCACCCATCACCCCAACCAGCAATGCGGCACCGCCCAGTAGACTGCCCGCAATCACAATTGTTTTCTTTTTCGGCATTTTCGTCTCCTCTTGCAAATTAGTCGCACCCGTTAAGGAAGCTATGGTTTTGTCTTGCGTCCGTTTATGGTAGGCTCTACGAGTGTGGGCTGACAATCCGTCGTTATTTTTGATATTTAGCGCCAGAACTCTTGTTTACCTCATTTTCTGTCGGATAAACAGACGGCAGCACCATTTGAGTGTGCGTAATATTCGTTTTGGGACCCAGATAGCCATGTTTTTTTCAGCACGACAGCCTCTTCAATTGGCGTCTTTGTTCGTTCTGGTCGGAGGTTTTTTGCTGTCCGGTATGGGTCAGGCGCGTGCTCTAAAAGCTGAAACATCCCAGAGCACACAAGCCAGCAGCATACAGGCCAGCAGCACCCCAGCCGTTAAAAACCTCAAAAAATCAACGCAAACAGCTCCTGCAAAAGCTGGCAAAAAAGAAGCACAAACAAAGCCCGTAAAAGCAGTTGAACAAACCCCGCAAAAGACACTGGACAAAAAGCAGAATAAAAAAGAGAAAGCAAAGAAAGCGGTCAAGCGCGTCGCCTATAAACGCTCGGGCATTTGCGCCAACCTGGACAAGCTGGCCCGACGCTACAAATTACCCCCTTTGTTTTTTGCCAGGCTGATCTGGCAGGAAAGCGGCTTTAACCCGTATGCCGTTTCACCGGTCGGCGCGCAGGGCATTGCTCAGTTCATGCCCGAAACCGCACGCATCTGGGGGCTGGACGACCCGTTTGAACCAGGACAGGCCCTTGTTAAATCCGCCGAATATCTTGCCTGGCTGCGCCGCAAGCTTGGCAATCTTGGCCTGGCAGCAGCCGGTTATAATGCGGGCTCCGAACGTGTGCGCGGCTGGGTCAACGGCACCCGCACCATGCCACTTGAAACGCGCAACTATGTCTATGCCATAACAGGTTACACCGTCGAAGACTGGGCCAGGGGCGATGTCAAGTTTGTCGGCCTGCGGGCCAGAGGTCGCATGTCGACCACGGCCTGCAAACAGCTGGCCATTGCCCTGCGCAATGACCGCCCGCGCCTCGCCAAAGCGGCTCTGAAGCTGCACGATAATATATCGAAACCCTCAAAACGCTTTAACCGTAAAAACATGCGTGTAGCACGTAAAAACGGCCATACCCGAGCCGCCTACCGACGCACGCGATATAAAGGCAAGCGCTTGCGCCGTCGCCTGCCGCATATGCCGTGGGGAGTGCAGCTGGCCGGTTCCTTTTCACGTGGGGCCGCCATGAGAAAGTTTCGCATCATCAAGCGTAAATATGCCCGCCGCACTGGGGCCAGCCACGCTATCGGCTTGCGGCGTAATGAAAACCGCCATCGGGTTGGACAAAAACTGCACCTGCCGTACACGGCCATCACCGCCGGTCACGCTGCGGGTAACCTGCACTTTGGCGCGATACATGCCGGGTGGCACAGCCCGCCCCTCTGCTGAGGGCGCGGGCGAAACCGAAACCTCGCCATCCCGCATTTGCAGCGCCCATTCAGCCCCCACGGTTACGGGGCTACCCCAACCATCGGCCTCGACCACCAGCGCCAGTTGCTCGCCTGCTAGATTTCCGCCAATAAAGCTGACCCTACCGCCATAAGGCACCTCGGCGGGCCGCAGCACCACCTTTTGGGTGCGGCCATCGGCCATCCGCA
>JAKIUO010000087.1 GCA_021647535.1 Hyphomicrobiaceae bacterium | reverse complement strand
CCGTCATGGTTTCGAGAGGCGTAACCGCCGCACCATTTCCATTGCCCACAGCCATGTGACTGATATTTATATCAGTTCCGGTAGCAATCGCGTCCGCGACTGCGGCCTGACCCTGCAGGGTCAAAAGTCCTACATATTCAGCCATTAGGAAAATGTCCTTTGCGGTGTTGTTGGTGCCGTCTTAGCGCCGCCGAAATCAATGTCAAATCCGGTGAGCCTGACATTGACGTGATAACCAGGCACCATTACTGCTGGCGTAATCTCATTGCCATCAGCATCATATGTGCCTGGCGTTTGCAAAACTGAAATACCAACCTCTATCAGCCAGTGTCCACGATCATCTGACCCGCTGTGAACCCGCTGAATGATATCATTCTCATTCTCATCAACAATTATCGGTGATATATTATGTGTAGCAAGTACAGCCAGCGCTGCATGCTCATCGGTAAATTGCAGAAACTTATCAATCATGTTGTCAATCCTTGCAATTCTGCATCTGATTTACGCTCCGGCCAGTAGCTAATTGATTTTATGCGTCCATTTATATTTAAGACCGCGTTATCATCCGAACCAAGGTAAAGAGAACTCAAATCACCTATTAAAGTTGAATCCGAATCAACAGTTCCGCCATTACTAGAAATCGAACGTCCAGAAGCAGAATATCCCACAGCGTGCTTGGCTGATTCAGAAAATGTGCCACTCCCAAAAGTACCATAATTGTAACTACCAGAATTATAAGATGCCGATTTGGCATTGCTTATTACACAAAGAGGGGTATCAGGTGAGTTGCTACCTAAAATTCTTGTTCCAGCCACTACATTTTCTATCTCATTTGTCTCAACTAGAAATGTTCCCCGCGCAGTATCCAGCCAGCTCAAATCAGAAAACGATATGAGATCCGGTGCTCTTGTCATCGTTGCGCCACTGGTTTTGATGCGACTTGATGGAAACGATCCCTGTTCGACCTGAATGCCCCAATAAGCCACTTTTTCTTCATGGCCTGCATAGGGATTAATGCGTACAGTGAATCTAACGCCAGCCCCATCATTTGTAAAAGTTCGTGAAAACCTGTACCAGCCATTGGCGAATTTTTCGACGTTAAGCGTACCCCAATACGAAATGGAAGCGGTATCGGTGTCGAAATCATATTCGTAAGAGTATAGATTGTTCGTATTGATGCCCAGCGCAACCGATTTAAATCGGCCACCAGCGGCCAAAGGTTTGACATAGATAGAAAAGGTGTAGTCCTCACTATCGGCTGGGAGGGTGATGTTGCTTTGACAAACCCCAGTGGCGCCAGTGGGGAACGACCAGGATGTTAAGGTGCCGTCTGGTGCTGTTTGCGTGTTGTTGAGCGGTGGTGGTGTTGTAACCGAATTTAAATTCGGCGCTATATCGCTGTAAGGATTTAAATTCGTCCGAGCCTCTTCAATTAGTAGCCCTTTGTCTGTGATGCGCAGCTCACCAGCAGCGAATTTCTGCAAACTACCATCGGCTCGCTCTGACCAGCCAGATGTCAGACGGGTGCATGAGAGAAGCGATGCCAAATTTATAGGATATTTACAGCTCATTTCGCATATACCCCTGTTTTAAAATCAAGAACCAAAGTTGCTTCCTCATAAATACCAGCATTGTACCAACTGGTAATCGCAGCCTGCTCGGTTGCAAACACGATGGACAAAGTGGATCCAGGATAAATCACCTTCCACCATGGCAGGCTGAAAAATGGTCTTACCAGGTCGGCATCATCACCACCGATCATGAGATGCGATCGAACAACGACTGCTGCGCCACCATAAAAATGGCTTGAGGGCGTCTTGATATGATCGACAGGATCATAATAGCTGCGCGTGGTGATCTGTGTGATCACCACGGCACCGGTTTTTACGCTCGCAGGCTCAGTTTCCTGGTAAATTCCGAGGCTCGACAAGAATGAGCGCACGGCTTTGGCGGAAAGAGCCGTTCTATAAAGGCGCTGGCTTTCCTCTTTTGTCCATTTTGCCGTTTTGTTGAGTCTCAAAAAAAGTTTGAATGTGTAGGGTGCGCCGCGAGGGGTCTGCTCGAACCAGCGCGAAACCGTCACATTCATGCCAAGCCTCGCAATGGCGCGCTTCAGCGCGCCGATGGTGCCCTTGTGCTGATGGATCCAGATGCTTTCTTTAATGGCATCGCGTTTATCCTGCTCGTTCCACGCCGGATCCCATTCATCAAGCGACCAGGCCTGTGCCAGATATGGCAAAAGATGTTCGGGGCAGCGGTCGGGATCCCAGACATCACGAATAATATCGATCGGCGCATCGAGCACCCGTGCATCAGAGCCAGAGAGTGCCTTTTCCAGTTCTGTGGAATTAGGCGGCATCAGGTGTTCTGATTGTGGTGGTGCAATATATGACATTTATTCCCCCACAATTCCATAAGTAATTGTTACACTGGTACACCAGCCAGCGCCTTTTGCGCCGGGGTCGATTTCGCCAACAGGCTGCGAGCGCGTGGCGCGCACGACATTGACCCGGTCGCCATGCGCCGCGCTGTCAAGAGCGCTGTCTGTGATGGTTCGGGCGATCTGATGACTGTCAACTGCATATTTTTCCAACGCGGCTTGCGCCTGCGCAACGATCAGCGAGGGGTCAGCTCCGCGCCTGATTTCAAGATGATAGGCAATCGCATATTCGATCACCGTGGCCGCTTCAACCAGCACTTCGTCGGTGTCCGGCACTGTGTCTTCGTGCGATAGCTTTGCCAAAACAGAGTCAATCACGGCCTGTGTCGGCACCCCTGTGCCTTCTCTCGACAAAATGACCGTCAAGGCCTGACCTGGTGTCACAAGCCCGCTTTCGGGTCCATAGATTGCCGCATCTTTAACATGCGCATGGGCTGCGCGCGCATGGAACTCATAAGCACCATAAGGGCCAGCGACAGAAAATGCTTCAGGTGCCAGCTGATAGCGATATTTGAGATCAGCATCGCTTTCAAGGACCGCCTCAATTGGCGGAGCGGCTGTTTGATTTTCGGGCGTTATGATTTTACGATGCACGCCAAGGCGGGCCACCAGATTGTCGAGGTCAGCCCCTTGCGACGTGGCAAGCAGGACAGCTTTCACGGCCTCATTGATACGCTGATAGACAATCGTTTCGCGATAGGCCCCGGCCTCGATATCCTTTACCAGCGGTTCGCTTTCCAGCGTCAAAATCGCTTCCAGTTCGGTGCGCAGATCAACATCGGCAATGCGCTCCAGGAGGGCCTGTTTTCGCGCGGCCACCAGCTCGTTGTAAATGACGGGTGTTATGGCTTTGGGTGCTGGGAGTTGCGAAAGATCAATAGCGACAAATCGGCTCATAAGACGACCTCCCAGCCCTGTTCAACAGGCTGCGAAAAATCGCCTTTGTGACCATTTTCATACCAGTTTCCAACCAGTGCCAGACGAACTTTACCGTTCGGCGAGAGTTCAAGAAAATTGACCTGCGTGAGCTCATAACGGGGCTCCCACAAAGAAATTGCCGTGGCGATGGCCACATAAAAGGCCAGCAACACCCGATCCGTCATAGTCGCATCGACCAGCTTTGGTACATCAGAGCCATAAAGGCGCTGCATGACGCGCGTCAGCTTTGACGTACTGAGTATATCGTCAATGCTTTGACGACCATGCTCCCAGCCGCGCAAAATGCTTCCTGTGTGTCTGTTAATGCCGATGCTGGCCATAAATCTGTTCTCATGAAAGTGCTGAATTGTACAAAACAGAGCCGTTTATTTGACGGCCTGTTTAGTGGTGGTGTTTGTGGTTTTATCTTTTGCTGCTGCTGGTGCTGGCGTTTTGACACTCGCCTTTTCTTCAAGGCGCAACTCTGTGCCTAGCGGCGCGAGCTGATATTTGGCCTGCTTTTCAAAAAGCTCTACCGGCTCGCCATCTTTGTAATAAACATTGAGCACGAAGCCATCACCATTTTTGTAATAGGTCTTTTTTTTCTGAACGCTCATAAAAGCTCTCCTTATTCATCAAATCAAAGCGCATAGACCTTGCTGGCCGCGCCTGTAGCCAAATCTCCGGCGCTGTCCACATCGCCCTTGCGATGCACCAGCTGGCCGCCATCACCACCCAAATGTACTTCCCCTTCCAGCACGATTTTCGGGCTGGTGATGCGTGTTTCGCTGGCTGAAAAGAAGATCCGCGTATCACCGACGCTGATCACCCCTTCACCCTCTTTATCGTGCGGCCTTGGATTGGCGTTTGACGGGATCGACATATCGATCTCGGCATCCGACAGATCGCCGCTTTCACTTACAACTTTGACTTGCTGGTCGACCGATGGCGGAATGTGTGTGCTGATCTTGCCAGCAGCAATCTCCCCCCACGGCAGCCAACCGCTGATATAGGGCTTGCCGTCATCGCCCTTGTCTTTCAGCTGGACCTTCGCCAACCCTTTGGCCGCGTCGACCTCGGCAATCGTGCCTGTGCGTTTGGCATTTTGTGAGCGCCGCTCGATTTCGGCAATGCGCGTGTACAAATCGGCGATCTGATCTTCGAGCAGATGCGGGATGCCACTCATGACAAGGCCTCTGGATCAACATCAGAGCCAATGCCGGTCACACCCATTTCTCGCATCACTTGAGCGATGGGGGCATCACTCAAGTGACCGATGTCCGGTTCGATCTGCAGAGCCTTGGCTTCATCCTTTGTCAGCCCGTAGCTGCCGCGAATGGCCTGATAATCATTGAGCCCCGGATCGCTCAGTTCTTTTCGTAAAGCGGGCACCACCTGGGCCAGATCTGCATCACTCTCCGCCAGACCAAGAAAGCTCTGCCAGAGCAGGCCGATTGCTCCTGGCAGCGGATCTTTTGGCAATTCGACAGACAAACTGATTTGTCGACCGGCAAAGCGCAGACCATCTCGGGCCGAAGCGCCGCGCTGGCTGTCCTGATCCTTGATCTCTATGGCAAAACGCCGCCACATCTCGGCCCATTGCGCTTCATCTCTGGTGTCCATCAGCGCCATTTTGACCTGGCGCTCGATGAGATCGAGAGTAAGTTCCATGGAGCTGTTGGTGCGCAGCGATACTGCTTCAGCAATGGGAGTGCCATCCTCGTCCTTGTCAATCACCATGCGCTGGGTGATGCCGATCTCGATCACCAGCTTTTGTGTGCCGCTGTCAACGCGGTCCGAGCCGCCAGTGCCAAACAGGTCACGTCGCAAAACCGAATAGCTGGCATCATCGGTATAAACGATGATGAACGGTTTGGGCTGCTCTGTGGCCAGCTCGTCAATGGCTCCATGCTCGCTGTCGAGCACATTTTGACCTGCAAAGGTCTTGCCACGCAGCGCGCGAACAGTGCAGAGGCGCAGGGCCAACCGATTAAGCATAGATGTCTCCAGAGGGTCCTATTTTTATGACAATGCGCTCGGCGTCGAGCCGTTCTGGTGGCGCGGTGATGATAAAACGCATATTTTCCGGGTGCTCCAGCAGCTCCACTTCATAGCCCTTGCGCAGGCTGAATCCGGCGGGCAGCAGAGCCCGGCGGATTTCCACGGCGATCTCCTCATATTCCACTTGCATTTTCAGCGACGGGATCGGCGTATTGCTCGGATCGACCTCGACCACCAGCGCCTTGACCTCAAAAGCCGGACGGGCCGGATCGGGCGACACGTCAAAATCGCCCTCAACCATAGGCGTGATGCGGATCATCTCTCCCATATGCTCATCAAGGTGAACATTCATGTCGGCAACAGCTTTTGCGAAGGGTGAGACCATTTTTATTCAGCGGCCTCGCTGTCTGTGTTTGTGTTTGGGGCGCTATTGTCAGCGGCTTTTTCGCTCAAAAGCGCCAGTAATTCGGGTTTTTTGATTGAGCGCGGCTTTTCGATCCCGGCCTTTTGCGCCAGTTCAACAAGCTCGTCATAGCTCAGATCGGCCAGTTGCAGCTCGTCATCAGCTTCAGGGCTGGTTTCTTTGGCATCATCCTGCTCTTCTTCGACCATCTCAACAGCCTCACCGTCCTGCGCTTCAAAATGCGCCGCCAGAGCCGCACGCAGCGCCTCTTCGTCCATGTCAGAGGGGACTTCAAGGCCGATATTGGCCGCGACTTCCAAAAGCCCGTCCCTGTCCAGATCGTCCAGAGTGATTTCTGCCTGCTCAGCCGCATTTTGCAGCACCCCGGCAGCCACATGCTTGAGGGCCAGCTTTTCATCAGGCGTGAAAGCCACACCCTCGCCGCTGCCGCCGGTAAATTCAGCGACTCCCTCATTGACCCAGTCCTCGCCGATCTCGTCAGGCACTTCACCCTCCCAGCCAGCAGGTTTGATGTTCTTTGCGCCCGAACTCATGGTGATTTCGCGGCTTTCAAGCATTTTGACGTGCATATTTCACCCAAATTCTGTTGGGGACGAACTTTAAAAGCCTCATCCCCCTCTTTTGAAATTAATCGCTATGGTTTCACTTTGCAGCGCACAACGAGCCGTGGTTTTTTGACCATGTTGAGCTGGTAGGAGTATGAGTGCAGCTCGACGCCCATATTTAGATCCATGACCTTGGGCAGTACATAGACCTCCTGGCCGATGGTGTTGATGCCATCGGTATTTTCCAGCGGACCGAAATAGGTCTGGAACACACCGAATGTGCCCAGTGGCACAGCAATCGCCTCGCCGTCCGGGATGAAGGTGTGGACGATAGGAGAGCCGTCTTTTGCCTTGAACGAGGCCTTGCCCAGATGCCTGATATAGGTCACATCCTTGAACTCAAAGGGACGACGGGCGCTCTGCCGGTTCGGATTAATTTCACCGCCATTCTGGCTGGCGAAATATTTATAGGCATCGCGAAACTCCTTGTTCTCCTGCATCTTTGTCATGTAGGCAGGCGAACAGAATTTAATTACACCGTTGATGGTTTCACCAAGAGCTTCCGTTTCCATGTGATCGAGCAGTACATCATTACCAGTTTGGATGGGATCCACGGCATTGGCATTATTCAAATCCCATTCGATGACCCTCTGGGTTTCGTCCATGAGATCATAGGTGTTGAACAGCAGACGCTGGCCGTCGGGGTCATAAACATTGCCCTTTAGGGCGCCCCAGCGCATGAATTCCTTGGTCTGGCGATGCTCGCGCTGGATCAGGTCGATCTTCTCCAGCATTTTAATGTCGACCATTTCAGCAGTGTCATTTGATCCAAACATGCGCACGCCCTGCAAATCCTTGGCTAGGATGCGATGCATTTTGGCATGGCGAAAGGTTGGCAGGATACGCACATCGCGAATATCCGGCGTATCACCGGCCGGTGCCGGAGTGCCGATTTCACTGGTTGGCACCATGGAAATGGATTGACTGCGCGTTTCGATCTTCACATGGTGCTCGTCGATACCCTCTTCATCGAACAGGCCCAGTGAGTTCAAAAGACCATATTCATTATCGCGCTTATTGATGGCGCTCGAAAGGTCTACCGTTCCAAACCGTTCGCGTACAAGCTCGTCAATTCCCGTTTCCATGGGCGTTTTCCTTTATGTCCTGATTGATTAGCGCTGATGCGATACAATGCCGCGCGTTTCAAGCGCCGCCAGACCTGTGGCCTGTTGCGCGGCGGTTGTTCCTGTCGGCCATTTCAGCTGATTGGGGATGATCTGTGCGTGACCGGTCAAAATGACCAGCTGCTTGTCGGCGCTGGTGGCATCTACTGCGGCCATGGATATGGCGGCGGCGTTTTGCGAACCATCAACCGCTGCAAAATCCACCGGCACATATTTGTCTTCAGCGGTGATCTTGCCCAGAACTGTAAGGGCTGACAAAGCCCCCGATCCAGCTTTGATCGTGCCCTCACGACGATAGAGCATCGGATCCAGCTCATGGACGATGCCATAACAAGAGCGTGTGGGGAATTTAGTAACTGACATGCAAAACCTCTTTTCTTCAATTATTTCCGGTGCAACTCATTCGCTTAGATGCGTTTTCTGTTGGCGGGAGCCGAGGCAGCAAAATCAGCAAAGGACTGTTTTTTACTTTCGCCGCTGTCCGGGCTGATATTGGCGCTGTTGGCGGGATCGGCCATCTGCTGTGCCAGTGCATTATTGAGCCCGGCCTGCTGTGAATTGGCCTCATTGGTCCCCGCAGACGCTTTGTCTTTTGAGGCCTGGACCAGCATCGCTTTGGCGGCATCAACCGACATATCGGTGTCAAAGGCCAGATGATCAGCCAAAGCGCTTTGGCCTTTGGCCTCATCGCTACCGGTAATGGCCTTGATCCGAGAACGCTCATCGCTGGCGGATGGTGCAGCGGGTGCAGGCTGGGCAACAGGGGCGAGCGGCGCGGCTGCAGCTGCCGGAACAGATGGCACCGATGCGGCTGCAGCTGCCGGAACAGATGGCACCGATGCGGCAGGAGCCTTCTCATTTGCAGCGGGCTGTGGCTGCTGGACGTTTTCATTCTGATTACCGGACATGGCCCGTACTCCTTTTTTGCGTGATGTTGTTTTTTTGCGCGAGGTTTCAGCCTTGCCGGTGCCTTTGCGCACATATTTGAGCAGCTCGTCAAAATTCTTGACGCCATCGGCCAGGCCCGTTTCAACGGCCCGATTTCCCGAATAGGTCCGGGCTTGCGTATCGCGCACCTGTTGTGCGGTGATGCCCCTTTGCTTTGCGACATGCTCGACAAAACTTTCATAGATCTCGTCAACCCCGGCGCTCATTTCCGAGCGGGCGCTATGGGTGAGCGCCTGATAGATATTGCCGTCGGCCTTGTGCGCTCCGGCGTGAATGATGGTGGGCTCAATGCCCGCGCTGTCGAACATCTGCTGATAGCTGGTGTGAATGATGATGACGCCGATTGATCCGACTGTGCTTGACCTTGTGACAAAGAACTCATGGGCCGTGCAGCCAATGGCATAAGCGGCTGATGCCGACAGATTGGCGGCAATGGCGGTGACGTGCTTTTTACTCTTGAGCACTTCCAACGCATCAGTGAGGTCAAACAAACCGGCGGCCATACCGCCACCGCTGTCAATATCGAGCACCACTGATTTTATGGCGTCATCTTTGGCGAGCTTTTTAAACTGCTCTGCCAGCCCCTCGTAAGAGGTCATATAGCCGCCATAGTCGCCAAGCCATGCGCCGCGATCGAGCAGCAATCCCCCGACCGGCACAATAGCGATGCCATCCGTTGTGACGCGATAGCCGCCAGAGCGCACTGGAGATCCTGCAAATTTGCTCATCCCGGCCCCACCCAGCGAAAGCGAAAGCTTGTCGTCAAACGCCTTGGTGCGAATGGCCGCTTCAAGCTGCGCCGCCGCCCCGGCTTCCATCGCCAGAGGCTGGTTGGAAACCTTGGAGCCCAGATAATAGGACAAGCCGGGACCGGGGCCACCGGACCCTTGCATGTTCTGCTCATGTGAAATAATTTCTGCCATGAGCGGATTGAAACAAACAAAAATTAACGACAATCATTTTTGAATGGTTAACGGCGGGCCTTTCGTTAACTATTTGCCATAGTTCGGGTTTTTTACGCGCTGAGTTTTGCCGTTGACGACGCGGGTGTAGAACCGCCCGGCCCGCTTGGGCTGAGCAGCCGCATCGCGCTTGCTGCTACCTGTCTTTGCTTTGGCTTTGGGCGAGGTCTTTGCTTTTTCCGCCGCGCTTTTATTGAGATAGGCACCGCCTTCCAGCATGGCTTTGCGACCTGCTTTGTCGAGCGTCTGGAACTTCGCCTTTTGAGCAGGTGACAGTGCTGAGAATTTCTGCTGCAGAGAACCTCCGGCAATGGCCGTGCGCTTGTCCTTGTGCCATTTGGCCTGCCCGGCGGCATCCATTTTTTTCATATTTTGCACGTCTTTGTAACCAGCGTGAGCAAGATCCATAAAGCCAACTGCTGCTGCCACAGGCAAGACAGGCCCCGCCATGAAAGCAGCAGTGGTAATGCCAGCATAGGCTCCGGCCTTCGTTCCGGCTTTGGCCTTGGCACCAGCGCCGCCCTTGGTATTATAGGCTGCCTGAGCAGCCGCACTGACCGCGATTATCGGAGCAAGGCCGCGCGTCACGGCGAACTTGCCGACAGCCTTGAGCCCCCGTGCAAGGCGTTTTGTGCTGCGTGAGGCTTTGTAGCCAACGGCAGCGGTAGACGCAACCGCAACAGAGCCTCCTGCGCTACCAGCACTATCACCAAATGCCTTATGACCAGCAATATTGCCGACCTGATAAATTGCATTGGCAGCTGCCAGATGTCCCATACGGCGGGATAAATTGGCCCCCATTCGAGATAATTTGGCAGCTTGCATCGACTGCAACGCCCGATTTCCATTAGCACTGGCTTTGGATAGGGCTTTATCCGCTTTGTTATATTTACCCTCCTTGTCATACAAACGGCTTTTTGCTCGATCACTTTGACGATAACCATTCAATGCTTTGGCATCTTTGGCGGCATTAATTGAACCATGCCCCATCGACTGAGCTCCTTTGTAACCCATAATGGCCAAACCACCTGATACCGCCCCATCTGCTGCCTGCGATTTTACAGAACGCCCTTTGCTTGCTACCTTCGTCTTCGCCATTTTCATCTGATTTTCTCCTGTATCGGCATTAGCCCCATTTGAATTCGCGGCCACCATTGCTGCGCCACTGACTAGGGAAATGCCAACCACTTTCGCGCTACCTGGTAATTTACTACCTGCCTTGCCCAGCAGCTTTGCTCTTTTGAGCCACGGGCTTTTGGGATTGCCTTTGCCTGTGACTTTGGCGGCTTCTTTCAGGGCAGCCTGCAAATCGGCTTTGAGAACCCGACCGCCCTGACCGTTGCCCTTGACCTTGAGACCCAGCTTGTTTGCCTGCGCTTTAAGTGCCTCAAATGTACCAGCCTTCGGAGCTGATGGTTTTGTCACCTTGGCACCGCTCTTCTTGCCCACTGCTGCTTTTGCCGCTGCCTTGGGGTCCGCCAGAAAATCATCAGCCATAGCTGCCACCGCTTTGACTTGTGCAGCGGCAACCGTCGCCTTTTGCACGCCAGGCATGACGGCTTCTTTGACCGTATAGGCGAGGTTTGCGGTTGAGGCCAATGCCGTTGTCGCGGTGAAGGTATCAACAGCCATTAAAGCAGATTTACTACTGCTTTCCTTGGCCTTTTCGCGCCCGACAAAATGCGAATAGGCCGCATCGGCAGCCAGGAAGCTCGATAATGCCACACCCGCCACAATGGTTTTGGGAGATTTGATATTTTTCAGCTGACCTGCCAGCGCCTGCGCATAGCGCGCCTTGCTGGCTGTTTTAATACCCGAATTGACCATGGGCGCTGCTTTTGCTCCCAAATCAACCAGCTGACGGTTCGCCGCCAATTGGGCTGTCAGCATATATTGGCGTGTTCCACTGGCGATCTTGTGACCGGCATAAGCACCGATGCCAACGGCCCCGGCCTGTCCGCCCAGCCCGGCCAGCCACATGTAGTCCTGCAGAATCTGCACGTTCTTCCCTTCATCCAGCAGGGCGATCCGGGGCGGCAGCCCGTCCAGCACACGACCGATGGGCGCGGTAAAGGGATAATTGGAAAGGTGCACATTCACCTGAGGCCACTGATTGATGATGTCCCATACATCCGGGGTAAGATACTGTTTCTCAATAATGAAGGGCCCCCCGAGATAGGCAATCGTGTTCCCCGTGGGCAGAGGGGTGCCATCAGCGTTGTTGAAATAGGTCACCGGGGAACCGGAAGGTGCAATGATCACAAAATCCGTGTCCACCGGGGACGTCTTGTTGGGATTGAAGGCCCAGAAAATCGGAATCCCGTAATCCAGCAGCGTGTACACCAGCCCATAGGCCAGCAGCGCCCCGTTGTCCGTCCCCTGGCCTGCCGGTTGATGGATGGTGTCCATGGGAATGATCAACGAACTATCGGGGAAGGTATAATCGGCGGCCCAGAGATCTCCCCGGGTCACACCGAAGAGGATGAGCCCACCCACCAGCAACGTACGTACCATGAGCCGCCTCCTTGTTGTTTGCATGGTGATTTACAGCCGAAACCGGCTGCGAACATTGCTTGAACCCGGGCCCTCTCCCTGGGCACCTGCCCGTTTGGAAGGACCCAGTTTGGCCTGACTGTACAAATCTTCCGGAGGAATATAACGAACCAGCGCCAGGATCCGGGACTCACTCAACACTGCACCGCTTTTTTCCACCCGCCCCACGGAACGAAGATAGACAATGCGGTTGTTGTCCCGGCTCAGGTCAGCATCCCCATCGTCGTCGTCGCTCATAAACACGGCATATCCGCTGGAATCCTTCCGGGAGGCTTTGATCCAGAGGAAACCGTTGGCGTCCACACCGGCCGAAAGGGGAATGGGCACAGGACCGCTGGCACTCAGA
>JAKIUO010000086.1 GCA_021647535.1 Hyphomicrobiaceae bacterium | reverse complement strand
TTGCTCCTGATCTGCCACGTAGGCTATAGAAAAACAAGCAAACAGGGAAAATGAATATGGCACAAAAACTGACACAGGCTGAAATTGAGCAAGAACTGGCAAAACTGACGGGCTGGAAAAAAACGGAGGGTCGCGAGGCCATCAGCCGATCCTACACCTTCAAGAACTTTAATGAAGCGTTTGGCTGGATGACGCGCGTCGCCCTCATCGCCGAAAAAATGGATCACCATCCTGAGTGGTTCAATGTCTGGAGCAAGGTCGAGGTCACGCTGGCCACTCATGATGCGGGGGGCCTCACCTCACTTGATATGAAACTGGCAGCCAGCATGGACAGATTTGCAAAGAGCCTTGGCTGATCGCCTTGTTTACCATCTGTTAACAGTTTTCAAAATAGGGTTAACAACGGATCAAATATCCGACCCATTTGAAAAGGAAGCTGTCATGTCCATGCTGTTCGATATTGTCTATGCCACCAAAGCCAATGGCACTCATCACAAGCTCGCCATGGACGCTCTGTGCCCTCTTGAGAATGATACTGCCAACGACTGGCAGCGTCTGTTCCTCAAACATGTGGATATTTATCTTGAAGGGGCGAAAGCGCCGGACAAAGAATTCAAGGATTTTAAAAACCATGTGCTTCACGTGGGGGATGAATTCTGGGGCGGCGCACCGATGAAAGCCAGTATCTGGTATGACAAGCTGGTGCGCGCCCTTTGCGACAAGCAGTTTGAAGAAGCGGTTTATTGCGCCGGGGTGCTCAGCCACTATTATACCGACCCCATTCAGCCCTTTCATACGGCACAATGCGAAGCCGAAAACAACATGCATCGGGCTGTCGAGTGGAGCATCAACAAATCCTATAAAATGCTGCGCCAACAAGGTGAAAAAGATTATGCCGGGCTGACGGTTGAAGCTGGCGACAGTGATGACTGGGTTGGCGATATGGTCAGGCGCGGAGCGACGCGCTCAAACCAGTATTATGATGCGCTCATATCCAACTATAATCTCGATCGTGGTGCTGTTGATCCTTTGGCTGGTCTCAACAAAAATTGTCACCGCTTCCTGTCTGAACTGGTGATCTATGCCGCGCTTGGTTTTTCGCGCATTCTCGACCGGGCTTTTCTTGAAGCCTCTGTTGCCCCGCCTAAAGTCAATCTGACCATTGATACATTTGTCGCTGGCCTTGCCATTCCCTTGCGCTGGGTGTTGCGCAAGCTAGATGATGCCGAGCAGATCAAAGCTGTACGAGCCGCCTATGACGAGTTGCAGCAGACCGGCAAGGTTGAAAAAAATCTCAATGAAGATGATCGTGAAGTACGCGCCCTGCATCAAAAAGAAGTCATCGAACGCCGTTATATCAAAAAGCATGACAGCCCCGATCTTAAACTGGTGCGTACCCGAAAAACAGTACGCCCGCCAAAATCGGATAAACTGCCAATGCTTCAACCTGTATCAGAAACAGCTGAAGTTGACACACGCAGCGCTCGTCGGAACAAATCTGTTAAAACCTCTGCAAAGCAAACGTCCCCGCACACGCCACGCTTTTATCTTGAGCTCAATGATGATGTCGAAAAAGCCCCTTCCATTGGCAAAAAAACTGCTGACCGGCTGCAACGCGATGGCATCACGACGGTCGCCGACCTGCTCGCCGCCAATGCGCTCGATCTGTCAACCCAGCTTAATACAGGCTGGATCCGTGAAAAAACCATCAAAGACTGGCAAGATCAGGCCCGTCTGGTTTGTGAAGTTGCCGGGCTGCGCGGCGGTCATGCGCAAATTCTTGTCGCCGCCAGTATCAGAACCAGCCGTTCCCTCTCCAAGATGACTGCCGGAGAACTGCACTCCATGATGGTACTGTATTGCCAGACTAAAGAAGGTAAAAACCTGCGCGCCTGTGAAAGCCTGCCCGATCAAATAAAAGTCGAGAGCTGGATTAAAGCGGTGATTGATCATCCACGATCAGTTGCAGCGTAACTGCCCAGACGGGCATGTCCTCAAATAACAAAGCGGTAGGACAACTCAAAATGTCCTCGCCGGACAGACATGCTACGCGCATAGCGCCAAAGGCGAGCCTTTGGCAACCATTTTGGGGATTGGTCCCCATAGACATTAAGATAAGAACTCTCGTTCCCACGCTCTGCGTGGGAATGCGTGGCCAAGACGCTCTGCGTCCCGTTTGAGGCTAATATTAGCGCTGATGCCATCCACCCCCAAACACCATAACCAATATGGGTTTGCAAAGGGCTGGCCCTTTGCCGCCAACCGCGTAGGTTTTCTGTCCGAAAGGACATGCCCGCCAGGGCAAACTACCGCGCTAGAATTTCCTCATCTCGAAAAAAGTCCAGTAGTGGAATAAGCGGCAGGCCGAGAATTGTGAAATAGCTGCCTTCTATTTTTTCGAACAGATGAATGCCGGTTTCTTCCAGACGATAAGCCCCGACTGATGTCTTCACACTGTCCCCGGCACCCACCAGATAATCTGCCAGAAAATCAGTACTGAAATCGCGCATGGTCATATGAGCGCTTTCATTATGCTGCCAGATGGTTTTGCCATTTTTAACCACGCAGATAGCGGCGTGCAGATAATGGGTCTTGCCGCGAAATTTCAAAAGATTGTTGCGGGCAATCTCCATGGTCGCTGGTTTATCAAAAATTTTATCCCCCAGCGCCAACACCTGATCGGCTCCGATCACATAGGCATCCATATTATTTTGGGAGATGGTTTCGGCCTTGGCGCGGGCCAGCACCATGGCGACATCAACCGGATCGGGCACCACCCCTTCAACGGTCAGAGCTTCTTCTATGGCACGTTCATCGAGATCCGCCGCCTTTTTGGTAAAGCTGATCCCCGCACCTTGCAACAAGCTGGCCCGTCCTGAACTATTGGAAGCCAGAATGATTTTGGTTTTGGGGTTTTGCAACACAGCTTTATTCTTTCTCTTTCACGTGAAAACCGACCTCGAACAGACCTTGATGAGCTGGGGACAAAAAGGCTGTTTATCCCCGCTATCTATTTCATCAGTTGCCGCCCTTGGCTTGTTCAGATTCTCATCCACACACGCGACAATTCCCGAGGCGTTTCCCCTGTTAAAATAATAAAAGACTCTTCCACAGTTTGTGCTCACAGATTTAGAATGTTAGCCACAGCTGATCAACAGGATTATGGTTTTTGAACGCGTTGATTCAAAACAAAGACCTCTGTATCCCAAAACAGCTTTTTCAGAGTCAATGGATTCAGCCTGAAGAACGACACACAGGGGATTCTATTTTAGGAGAATCTGTTGAAAAGCTGGAGCTACGCTGAAATTCACGCTATTCACTGCTAAACAACAAAAACAACTTAAATAGAATCTATTATTAGGATGAGCTCATGTCTGGTGGACAACCGCAAAAATCAACCGATCAATCTGCCAGCAAGGCAAGTTCCAACAAACCGTTTCTCAAGCTTTTAAAGCAAGGACCAAAAGATCCGCTACCGGCCACTCCACCGATCTGGATGATGCGACAGGCTGGACGATATCTTCCTGAGTATCGCGAAGTCCGCAAACAAGCGGGCGGCTTTCTCAATCTTTGCTACAATCCAAAAAATGCCTGCGAGGTCACACTCCAACCCATACGGCGTTATGGATTTGATGCTGCAATATTGTTTTCAGATATCCTTGTAGTTCCAGACGCCCTTGGCCAACCGGTACGCTTTGAAACCGGTGAAGGCCCAAGACTGGATCCGATTACAGACGCAGCCGGTCTGGCAAAACTTGATCCTTTGAAAACTTCTAAAACCTATTCGAGCATTTATGAAACTGTTGACCGGATCAAATCGGAGCTGCCGGATGAAACCACGCTGATTGGCTTTTGCGGCGCCCCCTTCACCGTGGCCACTTACATGATCGCCGGGCGCGGCACTCCCGATCAGGCCCCGGCGCGCACCCTGGCTTATCGTGATCCTGATCTCTTCCAGAACATGATCGACATGCTCGTTGACAGTTCGATTGAGTATTTGCGCGGGCAAATTGATGCCGGGGCGCAGGTTGTGCAGGTTTTTGACAGTTGGGCGAGTGTTCTTCCAGATGAAGAATTCCAGAAATGGTGTCTGGAGCCTATGGTCCGCATTTGCGAGGCGTTGGGACAAAGTCATCCTCTGACACCAATCATCGGTTTTCCACGCGCTGTCGGGCCGCTTTACAAGCCTTATCTCGAAAAAACCGGCGTCAACGCCATTGGTTGCGATACCTCGCTATCGCTATCCTACATTCGTGATGAGTTACAACCTCATGCAGTCGTCCAGGGCAATCTCGATCCCATGCTGCTTTTGAACGGTGGTCCACAGTTTGAGAACAGGGTCAGAAAAATAATCGAGACTCTGGCGGGCGGACGGCATATATTCAATCTGGGTCACGGCATCATCAAAGAGACCCCGCTCAAAAATGTAGAGCGTCTGGTGGAGTTGGTACGCGGATCTGCTAAATAGTAGATCGCAAAATAGTGTTTTTGGTTTACAGACAGGTGGTTTCAAATGGATGCGTTTTTATGGTTAAAAGCACTGCATGTCATATCGATCATTGCCTGGATGGCCGGTTTATTTTATCTGCCACGTTTGTTTGTTTATCACTCTCAGCAAAAGTCGGGTTCTGAAACATCCGAATTGTTTAAGCTCATGGAACGGCGTTTGCTCAAAGTCATCATGAACCCGGCGATGATCTCCAGCTGGATTTTTGGATTTATCATTGCCGCTAAAAGTCATGCTTTTAGTCAGCCATGGTTCCACGTGAAACTGTTATTGGTCATCGTCCTGACCATTTTCCACATCATGCTTGGTAAATGGCGCAAGGATTTTGAAGCGGATAATAACCAGCGCACCGAAGGTTTTTACAGACTGATCAATGAAGTTCCTACAGTTCTTATGGTTATCATTGTCGTCCTGGTATTTGTAAAACCTTTTTAAGAATATTGTTAAAAATATAAACTAAGTGCTTTTGTTTTTTTTCATGCTCTGCTATAGAGCGGCAAAACGATCCTATTTACTTCGTCCATTTCGCGACATCTTTTCTCTAAACGTAATTCTAAAGCCGTTTACAAGATGCCGCGCAACCTTCCTCTTATTGGACGAAAGTTCCGCTCTGACAGGACCATCCGGTCGTGTGCTCATCCATAATCATATATATATAACAGGACCCAATATAATGTCCGAAGAAATGAAGCTCCAGGACCTCAAGGCCAAAAACCCTGTTGAGTTGCTGGAATATGCTGAAAAAGAAGAAGTTGAAAATGCTTCGACCCTGCGCAAGCAGGAACTCATGTTCGCCATTTTGAAAAAGATGGCGGAAAAAGATATCACCATTGTTGGTGAAGGTGTGGTTGAAGTCTTGTCCGATGGCTTTGCTTTTTTGCGTTCCCCCGAGGCCAACTATCTTTCTGGACCAGATGATATCTATATCAGTCCGAGCCAAATCCGGCGCTTTTCATTGCGCACGGGAGATACGGTAACTGGCCAGATCCGCTCGCCAAAAGAAGGTGAACGCTATTTTGCTTTGTTAAAAGTCGGTACTATTAATTTTGAAGAGCCAGATAAAACCCGTCACAAGGTTCATTTTGATAATCTGACACCGCTCTATCCGGATGAGCCTTTGAATATGGAAGTCTCAAGCACAGATAAAAAAGATATGTCTGCGCGCATTATTGATATTGTTGCACCGCTTGGCAAAGGCCAGCGTGGCCTGATCGTGGCACCACCGCGTACCGGTAAAACAATGCTGCTGCAGAATATTGCTCATTCCATTACGACCAATCATCCAGAATGTTTCGTCATTGTATTGCTGATTGATGAGCGCCCCGAAGAAGTCACAGACATGCAGCGCTCGGTAAATGGTGAAGTTGTTTCTTCAACCTTTGATGAACCAGCCTCACGTCATGTGCAGGTTGCCGAGATGGTTATTGAAAAGGCCAAGCGCCTAGTTGAACATAAGCGCGATGTGGTTATTCTGCTCGACAGTATCACCCGTCTTGGCCGTGCTTATAATACCGTGGTGCCCAGTTCCGGCAAGGTACTGACCGGTGGTGTGGATGCCAATGCTTTGCAAAGACCCAAACGCTTTTTTGGTGCCGCTCGTAATATCGAAGAAGGTGGTTCATTAACCATAATTGCCACCGCGCTGATTGATACAGGATCACGTATGGACGAAGTGATCTTTGAAGAATTCAAGGGCACCGGCAATAGTGAGATCATCCTGGATCGCAAAGCATCAGACAAACGTATTTATCCTGCAATCGATATTGCCAAATCAGGTACGCGAAAAGAAGAACTGCTGGTTGATGCTGATCAATTGAAAAAGATGTTTATCTTGCGCCGTATTCTCAATCCGATGAACAACATAGATGCCATTGAATTCCTCGTGGATAAGCTCAAGCAGATGCCCACCAATAAGGACTTCTTTGATTCAATGAATACGTAGGATCATAATTTGAAGTGCTTTTGACCCCAAGGATAGATCATTCCCCGCAGATGTTTCACGTGAAACATTTTGCGGAGGGACTATTCCTGAAATAAACGATCCTGGAACAAGCTGTCCGGGTGTGAGTATCCAGCCATGTTGCCTTTGAATGATACCATATATGCGCTGGCCAGCGCGTCTGGTCGTGCCGGTGTTGCTGTTTTGCGCATTAGCGGACCAAAGGCCTCATATATCATTGAGCAACTGGCTGGCAAAACCATCATACCTCGTCAGGCAAGCTTGTGCTTGCTGCGCGATCCTCTTTCTTCTCTTCCAATTGATCGGGTGCTGCTGCTCTGGTTTCCAGCCCCTCATAGTTTTACCGGCGAAGACGTGCTTGAAATCCACTCACATGGTTCGAGTGCTGTCGTTGAAAAACTATTGAGCGTATTGGCAAACTTTGATGAGTGCCGCCTGGCCGAGCCAGGTGAATATGCCCGACGTGCTTTTGAAAATGGCAAGATGGATTTGACGGCCATTGAAGGATTGGCTGATCTGATTAATGCTCAGACTGAGGGCCAACGCAAACAGGCTCTTCGCCAGAGTGAGGGTGAGCTTGGCAGACTATATGAAAACTGGCGCGCCGATATTTTAAAAGCCAGTGCTTATATAGAAGCGCTGATCGATTTTTCTGATGAAGAAGATATAGATGAAACGCTGGCAAAACAGGCGACTGAAATTGTCGAAGTGCTTGTTAGGTCTCTGCAAGAGCATTTAGTGCTTTCGGGTCGTCGCGGTGAACAGATGCGCGATGGTTTTCGTCTGGTAATTGCTGGCGCTCCAAATGTCGGCAAGTCCAGTCTGCTGAATAGTCTGGCCAATCGTGAGGCGGCTATTGTCACATCTCAAGCTGGCACGACGCGCGATGTTATCGAGGTTCATATGAGCATTGGTGGTTTTCCCGTGCTGATTATGGATACTGCCGGGATCCGTGAAACCAGCGCTCTCATCGAACAAGAAGGAATAAGCCGCTCACTTGATCGTCTGGGACAGGCGGACCTTGTCCTCTGGCTGCAAGATGATGTTGAGCAAGAGCTGGACACTAAACTCCAAACAACATTGAACAGTAGCCAGTGCCAGACTGAGGTCTGGAGGATATTGTCCAAGGCTGATTTGAGGCCTAAACCATCCAAAGATCTGCCTGCTGTTTTTGATTTGGTGCTTTCCACTAAGAGCCACTGGGGAATTGAGGAACTCATTGCCCGTCTATCAGACCATTTGGCCAAAGATTCGCAAACAACTGGTTCGCCTCTGATCACAAGGGCCCGGCATCGTATAGAAGTTGAAAAGAGTGCGGCGGCTCTGCAGGACTTTTTAAAGGGCTCTATGGCCGATCCCGAATTACGGGCTGAGGACTTGCGACTGGCAGCAAGTTCGCTAGGTCGTCTCACCGGGCGTATAGATGTGGAAGAATTGCTAGGTCATATATTCGGAGAATTTTGCATTGGAAAGTGAGTTTCTTATCTACTGAGTTGGCTGCCTCTTTCGCTTCATTCTGATTGCCTGTGAATAACTCACTTTATAATTTGAGATTGTGCTAGACCTGCCGAATGTTTCACGTGAAACATCAAGGTTTAAATGACTGATGTTACGCAAAAGAAGAAAAGAAGGCCTCCGGCGGTTCGCTACGCGCGAAAGCGGCAAAGGGTCTAGACCCTTGTGCAATCCCAATTGTTGGGTTTTTAGGGACTAGTCCCGAAATGCCCGCTGCATAAGCGTCGCCGAAGGCTTTTATTCAAGACCGGCCCAAAAGTTGGGTGCATAACATCAGTAAATCAGTTTGAATGATTGGCAATGCTCTATGTCTGGCTATGACGTTATTATAATCGGTGGTGGTCATGCTGGGTGTGAAGCGGCCAGTGCTTCGGCACGGCTTGGTGCTAAAACGGCACTTGTCACTCATCACATTAACAGCATAGGCGAGATGTCATGTAATCCAGCCATTGGCGGTCTTGGCAAAGGTCATCTGGTTAGAGAGATAGATGCGCTTGATGGTTTGATGGGCCGGGTCGCCGATGCTGGTGGTATCCAGTTTCGTATGCTCAACAAGAGCAAGGGACCAGCGGTTCAGGGACCACGTGCGCAGGCGGATCGAAAACTTTATAAAGCGGCCATGCAAAAAGCTATTGCCGAGACGCCAAATCTTGAGGTCATCGCCAATGGGGTTGAGGATCTTATCCTCCAGCAAGGAAAAGTCACGGGGATCATACTGTCCAGTGGCGAACAGCTCATGGCTGGCGCTATTGTTTTGACCACAGGGACTTTCCTCAATGGTCTTATTCATATAGGAACTGAACGCATCCCGGCCGGACGCATGGGAGAAAAACCCTCTATTGCTCTGGCGGATCGTCTTTATGATCTGGGGCTGTCGATGGGCCGTCTTAAAACAGGCACGCCGCCACGACTTGATGGCAAGACCATCAACTGGAGTGAACTGGCTGAGCAGCCTGGTGATTGTCCACCTGTGCCTTTTTCAGCTTTGACCAGCAAGATCACCAATGAGCAGATCTGTTGCCATATTACGCACACCAATGAACAGACTCATCAGATCATCCGGGACAATATTCATCAAGCGCCTATTTATAATAAACAGATCGAAAGTACCGGCCCGCGATATTGTCCAAGCATCGAGGATAAAGTCGTCCGTTTCAAAGATAGAAGTGCACACCAGATATTTCTGGAGCCGGAAAGTCTGGATAATAATGTCATCTATCCAAATGGTATTTCCACCAGCTTGCCAGAAGACGTGCAAAAGGCCTATGTGCGCTCAATCAAGGGATTGGAAAAAGCTGTCATCCTGCAGTCCGGTTATGCAATCGAATATGATTATATTGATGCCTGTGAACTCTATCCGACATTGGAAAATCGAAAATTACCGCATCTGTTTTGTGCAGGTCAAATCAATGGCACGACTGGCTATGAAGAAGCGGCGGCACAGGGATTGGTTGCGGGCTTAAATGCGGCGCTTTGTGCTGGCCGTTCTGGCGCGGATACAAGTCAACAGGATTTTATCATTTCTCGGACGGATGCCTATATTGGTGTGATGATTGATGATCTGGTACGCAATGGTATTTCTGAACCTTATCGCATGTTCACATCTCGCGCTGAATACAGATTAAAACTGCGTGCTGATAATGCGGATCAAAGACTGACACCGCTTGGTCTAAAACTTGGGTGCATTGGACAAGAACGGTCGAGTTGGTTCTTTGATAAAATAGCTAAGCTGCAGGCTGGTGATAAGCTATTGCGCTCATTGAGCCTTACCCCCAATGAAGGTAAAAAGGCCGGGCTGAAGATAAATCAGGATGGACGGCAGCGCACAGCATTTGAACTCTTGTCATATCCAGATATCTGCTGGGCAGATCTGGCTCGTCTTTGGCCAGCGCTTGATGAAATTGAAAGCTCGATCAGAACCAGCCTTGATGTCGATGCGCGTTATGATGTTTACCTGAAACGCCAGGAACGTGATATCCGCAATTATAACAAAGAGCAGGAATTGAAAATTCCAAAGGGATTTGCCTTTTCGACAATCGGTGGTCTGTCAAATGAGATCAGGCAAAAGCTTGAAAGCCAGCAACCCATGACTTTGGGTCAGGCCTCAAAGATAGACGGTATGACCCCGGCAGCTCTGATGATCCTGATTGGCCATATCAAAAAACAGCCATCAGCGCAAAATACGGGCTCATAGAGCTTGCGGAGGGTACAGTCTTGTCAAAAATATTGGATATCAAAGGGCCGGATGATTTCATCCGCAGTTTCAATGTTTCACGTGAAACATGTGCACAACTTGAAACCTATGTGGAATTGTTGCGTAAATGGCAAAAAGTGGTCAATCTTGTCTCGATTTCGTCATTAGATGAGATTTGGCACCGACATATAGGTGACAGCGCGCAAATAGTCGATATAGTTAACAAAAGTGATTCGCCGAACAACAGTCTTAACTGGGTTGATATCGGCAGCGGAGGTGGGTTTCCGGGTCTGGTTCTAGCCATACTGCTGGCTGATAAAACAGACATGCGTTTCCATCTTGTAGAGAGTAATGGCAGAAAATGTGCTTTTCTGGCTGATGTTGTCAGACAGTTAGATCTGAGCGTCGAAATTCATAATTGCCGCATTGAAGAACTGTTCGATCATGTGTCGCTGGAAAGAGTTGATTTTATCAGTGCCAGAGCAGTGGCCTCTCTTGATCGCCTTTTTGAGTTCATGGAACCATTTGTACATTCTGACCTGCGGGCCTATTTTCTGAAAGGCCGTGATGTAAAGGCAGAATTATTGCAGGCGCAAACAGGCTGGAATTTTACCTGTAAGCAAATAGAAAGCCGTACGAGCAGCGACGGTTGTTTACTGGAAGTGAGTGGTCTGCAAAGAAAGTAAATCAGCTCTGCCGGGATCAGGACTTAACTGTCCTGTTATTTTGAACTGGTAGAACAATCATAATTTATGAAAAGGGAGCTTTTCATGTCTGGAAATGAAGTAAATGCAAAATCACCACGCATCCTTGCAGTGGCCAATCAAAAGGGTGGCGTAGGAAAAACAACAACCGCCATCAACCTTGGTACGGCGATGGCAGCTATTGGTGAATGTGTTCTGATCATTGATATGGATCCACAGGGTAACGCCTCGACGGGTCTGGGCATCGCGCATGATGAGCGTAAAATATCGACCTTTGATATTTTGATGGACCCGAATATTGTTTCTCAGTCTCTGCTGGCCACAGCAGTTCCAGGGTTATTGTTGATGCCTTCGACGCTGGATTTGCTGGGTGTTGAAAACGAGCTTGCCGGATCGCCAGATCGGGCCTTTCGTCTGAAGCAGGCTATTGAAATTATCAAGAATGTGCAGATCAATACGGGCAAGGAAACCAAGCCTTTTGATTATATCATTATTGATTGTCCACCTTCATTCAACCTTTTGACCATCAATGCGATGGCTGCCGCGCAATCTGTTCTTGTGCCGGTACAGGCAGAGTTTTTTGCGCTCGAAGGTTTGTCGCAGCTGACAAATTCCATTACGGAATTTCGTGAGATGTTGAATCCCAATCTGGAGATTATGGGCATCGTCCTGACCATGGTGGATAGCCGGACAAATCTATCCAAAGATGTTGCCAAACAGGTTTCATCGGTCTTTGGCAAAAAACTCTATAATGCTGTCATCCCAAGAAATATCAGTGTCTCGGAAGCGCCATCTCATGGCAAACCGGTTTTGCTCTATGATCTAAAAGCTTCAGGAAGTCAGGCCTATATACAATTGGCCAAGGAAATCATTCAGAACGAAAAGGGCGCAGATGATCCTGCCGCCATGCAGGCCAGCTAGCAGGTCAGCAGTGTAGTGCTTTGTATTATATGGTTAATCGATTGGTTCTCTTCATCTTATGAAAAAGATCGTTTGATCTGAAAATGTGAGAGCAATAAACAGCGCAATATCGGGGAAAAAAATGGCAGCAACAGATAATAAATCAAGACTGGGCAGAGGACTGGCTTCGCTAATTGGGGATGCATCACAGATTAATCCAGCCATCAATGATCAGATAACTCCGGTCAATATCGTTAGTCCTGCTCCGGTCGTCATATCACAAGATGATGGCTATAAACTCGTACCTATCGATATGGTATCTGCCAGCGCGCTTAATCCTCGTAAAAATTTCTCGCCTAAAGAACTTGATGAGCTCTCCGCTTCGATTAAACAACGAGGCGTTGTTCAACCCTTGATCGTGCGTCCAGCACCTAGTGGCAGAGGCTATGAGCTTGTGGCTGGGGAACGGCGCTGGCGGGCAGCTCAACAAGCTGGTGTACATCAGGTTCCGGTTTTGATTAGAAAACTTGGTGATCAGGAAGTTCTGGAACTGGCTATCATCGAAAATGTTCAACGTGCCGATCTCAATGCGATTGAAGAAGCGGTTGGCTATAGAGATCTGATTGAGCGTTTCAATTATAGTCAGGATGAACTGGCCAAGATCATTGGCAAGAGCCGCACCCATCTCAGCAATATGATGCGCTTGTTAAAACTGCCAGATAGCGTGCAGACTTTGTTACGGGATGGAGAGATTAGTGCAGGACATGCCCGTGCGCTTGTCGGGCGTATTGATGCTGAAAAAATTGCTCAGATGATTGTCGAAAAAGGCTTGAGTGTACGCCAGGTCGAAGCGTTGATCAAAGAAGCCTCCGAGCAAAAGAACCGCGATGATGATGTGATGTCGGTACATGATACGGATACGCTGGCCGTTGAAAAAGAGCTGGCTGACACGTTGGGCCTGGCAGTCAATATTCGCAAGGGTAATGGACAAAGTGGAGAAATCAGGGTGAAATATAAAACCATTGATCAGTTTGATGAT